>CAJYOV010000598.1 GCA_913776405.1 Pseudobdellovibrionaceae bacterium | reverse complement strand
ATTTACAGCGATGAGTCAACGCGAGCAAACAATCTCCTACGAAGTGTTGGAAGTGACCCCGGATGCACCTGCAACGGAGATCCATAAAGCTTACCAGCGCGCTCGCCAAACTTACTCTCAAGACAATCCGGCTCTTTACAGCATGTTCAGCGCCGAAGAAGCGCGCGAGCTTCTTCGTCTGATCGATGAAGCCTACAATGTTTTGAGCAATCACGGCACGCGCAAGCAATACGACGATTCGCTCAATTCAGGCGGCTCGAAAGTCTTCTCGCCACTCGGGGGCGGCTTTTCTAAATCTCAAACGACAACAGAGCCACCTCAGCAAACTTACTCGCAGCCAGCGAGCATGGCTGCGTCTAGCCACACTCAGTCCACTGGATCTGAAGCTGCGAAACCAGCTCAAGCTTCAACGAGTTCTGTAGCGGCATCTTCTTCAGCTAACGCAACACCGCCACCGATTTCGCAAAACGCGTTCGATTCGCATCACGAAGCCGGCGAGTTCGTTGTTCGCAAACGTGAGACATCAAAACCGAATCTGCCCGCAGGCACGGGCCGTACCGCACTCAGCACTTACAAACTCGACGATAGCTTCGAGTCTGAGATTGCGGACGCGTCTGAATTTGACGGCGGCTTCCTTCAGCGCGTCCGTCTTTACAAGAATATCTCGATCGACAAAATGAGCGACGCGACTCGGATCAGCCGCCCTTACTTAATGGCTGTCGAGACGAACGATTACAAGCAACTCCCAGCTGCCGTCTTTGTACGTGGATTCATCGTTCAGGTCGCTCGTCAATTGGGTCTCGATGAACAAAAGGCCGCGACTTCATACATGAAGCTCTTTAAGGCCGGCGGTGGAAAGTAATTCGCCTCAAGCGCCCGGACAGAAGTTCGAGAAGCTTTCTCTCACAATTACTGACGAACTCAACGATCTTAGAATCGACAAAGCTCTCGCGACCGTCGAGAAGATCGGGACTCGCTCTCAAGCAGCGCGTCTCATCCAACAAGGCTTGATCCGTATTCATGGCAAAGTGCTGAAGCCCTCTTATCTCACTCAAGTGGGCGACGTGATCGATATCGAAATTCCGATCACAATGACCTCCGTTCTTGTGCCGTACGAATTGAAACTCACGGTGCCTTATGAAGATGACGATCTTTTGGTTGTGGATAAACCTGCGGGTCTTGTGGTTCACCCTGCTTACGGTCATGCGCAAGATACTCTCGTGAACGCGCTTCTTCACCACACAAGTGACCTCTCGCAGGGGTTCAACGAACAGCGACCGGGCCTCGTTCACCGCATCGATAAAGACACGAGTGGCCTTCTCGTCATCGCAAAAAATGAAGAAGCTCAACGTTTCTTAGCGATGCAGTTTCAAGCAAAGACCACTCACCGCGTTTACCGTGCACTCGCGTTTGGAAAGTTCGTTCACGAGTCGGACAAGATCGAATCGTTTCTTCGAAGGCACCCCGACGACCGCAAACGTGTTGCGAGCACTCCCCTTCGTGAAGACGGCACAAGCGAAGGGAAGCTCGCGATCACGCATTACAAAGTTGTCGGCTACCATCAGACGGGGATCACGCTCGTTCAACTGAAATTAGAAACGGGCCGCACTCATCAGATCCGCGTTCATCTTTCAGAATCTGGTCATCCGATCGTCGGCGACAACACCTACGGCGCGCAGAAGCGATTGAAGGGTTTGAAGTCAGTTCACTTGCGCAAAATGATCGAGGAACTCCCACGCTTCGCACTTCATGCGATGGAACTCGGCTTCGTTCATCCAAAAACGAAGAAGTCGATGCGCTTTCGTGCGCCTTGGCCTAAGGATCTCATGCCGCTCATTGAGCACTGTGAGTTTCCGCTTTATGATCGAGAGCATGTTGTCGAGATTTTGTGATCACGGCGAAGCGAGCCTCCAGTCGGCTCGTCTCTTTTAAAAAGGATGTTTGAATTTTGGTCGGTTTCGAATCTCATTCTCTTGGCTCTGTCTTTGAAACTCCGAACTTCACGGCGTTTTTCGGTCACCGCGGCTCAGACCGCGAAGCGCTTTCTCTCGCGTTTCCCGACTACACTCTCTCGTACGTCAAACAAACGCACTCGGACATCGTGGTGTCGGCATCAACCGTTGCTCGCTCAGGCGACCCCATCGAAGCCGATGCTCAGATCACAAATGAGATGCGCATCGCTCTCTGCATTCGCACGGCTGACTGTGTTCCAGTTCTTATCGCTGATCGAGAGTCAAAATACATCGCCGCAATCCATGCTGGCTGGCGAGGCGTTGCAAATTCAATCATCGTAAAAACAGGCAAAGTCCTCCAAGAAAAGGGAACGACCCTTTCAAGCGCACGCGCGTTTATTGGCCCACACATCGGTGTTAACAGCTTCGAGGTCGGCGATGATGTCGCGGCTCAACTTCAACATGCGTTCGATGCCGTACGTGGCTTTTCGAGCGAACAAACCCCGATCGTAAATCTCCCAGGCAAAGAGAAAAAACACGTCGATCTTTTGAGGATCGTTCGCGCGCAGCTCGCATCGATTGGAATTGAAAAAGAGCGAATTTGGGAACTTCCTACAGACACGTTTACATCGACAGAACACGAATCATTCCGTCGAGACCGTGAACGTGGCGGGCGACAAACGAGCTTTATCGCCTTCAAACACCCTTAAAATCAAATTGAACGCATCCCGCACGATCTATTCCGACGAGGAATGGCTGCTATCTCTTATATCTTCTGTTTTATTAAATGCGTCTCGTCTAATTTTCGTCTCGTTCACTTGAACGCTAACGCCCGTCGGGATCGGGCATGGAGATCAAAATGACGTTCGCATCGGTACTTAATCTGACTTTGAAACTGTCTCTTTCAACTCTTCTTCTTTCGTCGGTGGCTCAGGCAAACGGCACAATTCCAAGCTACAAGGCGAACATCACTCGTGACGGAGTCACAAAAGTTCGAGTGATTCAGAGCTTCTGGTCCGGTGAATATCCAGGCCCTGTTGTCGACATAAACGCGAAAGCCGCAAAAGGAACGACGACAATTCCAGTTTACAAATCGATTCGCGATCTCTCGGGCAAAACGTCATGCGCTGTTAAAAATGGCGTGTATCACGAATGGTCACGTACGAAAAATTCCGTCTTAAACTACTACGCAATCAGCGCACTCGAAGAGTACATCGCTGAGAAAGATCTGACAATTTCGACGGCTGATGAGCCAACTTACAAAGCGCAGTTGAAAGCCGGCACGAAATTGACAGAGATCGTTTATTTCGGTGAAGGCTACAGCGGCGGCGTGATCGACGATGGCAAAACGCGCAAGCAAGTCATTCTTGATAATGAGTCTTACGGCGCTCTTGAGAAAACGCCAGGTCTCAAACAGCTTTCGGCAGACGAGCCACTCAAAGGCGACATGCACTACGAGCAGTGGATCCGCGTAAAGTGTGAAGACGGTCGCAAACTCTTCGCAAGCGTCGACGAACTTTTGAAAACAAAAGGCGTCCAAGAAGGCACAATCCTCGAGTACGGCCGCGCTGGCCGCGCCGACGAAACATACGAATAACTAAAATCGTTCGGGCTTGATCCCGACAAGCTCGAACACTCTGAAAGGGCCGGCTCTCAAAACTTGGGGGCTGGCCCTTTGTTTTTTGTCACGATTCAAAGGTACGTGACGCGGCCCTCGAGCTGGCGAGGGGCCTTCGGCGGTTCATGATCGGGATAACCGAGCACGACACCGCAGAGAAGTTTCAGATGCCCGGCCTTGTAGTCATCAAGTTGATCGACACCGAGAAACTGATCGATTTCTTTTTCTATCTCAAGAGGTGCGCCCATCGTGCAACAGCCGAGGCCTTCGGCGAAGCACGCGAGATTCATATTCTCCACAGCCATATACACGGAGCCTGCGCTCGTCATCGGGTGTTCTTGTGGGTTGTTCATCGAGTAACAGAGAATGACGACCGGCGCGTCGCCAAGCGTGTAAAAGAATCGCTCCGTAAACGCGTACAAAGATGGCTTCAACTGCTTCTGCAAAATCGGCTGAATGTTCGTCCAAGATTTTTGCGAATAGCCGAGATACTCGTCGCGCTTTTTTCCGCGCAAAACGTAAAAGCGCCAATTTTGAAAGTTCTTGCCCGAAGGCGCCTGCATTCCAGCTGCAAGCACCCGATCAAGCACGTCTTGAGGCACAGGATCTGATTTGAATTTACGGATCGAGCGTCTCGCTTCGAGAAGCTGGTAGAACTCTTGCTTGAACTCTTCAGTGAATGTCTTCAATCCCATCGCAAAACGATACGGGCGCAAAGGGTGTCGATCAAGTCGACGCATCACTAAACTCTGAGGGGCCTTTAAGTCGCGCCTTTCTTGTGAGAATTCAGCGGCTTAGGTTCGCTTGTTTCATCAAGAAACAAAAACGTCTGACAGGCGACTAAAATCTGGTCACCCCAGACGACATCTAAGTATCTGATTTCACATGATTTTTAAAACAGCGGCTGGCATCTCGTTTGTATTAGAAAAGGGTATTAACGACTCTTTGGAGGTCGATCAGGTGGCAGGAACTCTTCAACAGAACATCTTCAGCAAAGCCGCTCTCGCAACTGGCCGTATCGCCTTGATGGCTCTCGCAGCCGTCATGGTTATCGCAGCCGTTCACCCCGATGTCCGCTCAAGCGTTCGCGGAACTTTCGTAAAAGACTACCGCACCGTCGTTTCGACCGCGAAAGGCAACCTCGCTGGTGATTCACGCCTCTTCACAGTCACCAAAATCAAAACGCGTGATTCGATGTCATTGGAAATCTTCGAGACTCTCGGTAACGGACAACAGAAACTCGTTGAGCGCATTGCTCTTGCCGACACTCGCGACGGTTACTTCGATTTCAACGGCCAAGCGACAAACCTCGCAATCGACGACATCGACGGCGACGGTCAGCCAGAGATTCTTGTTCCAACGTTCGACAACAACTTAGTAGGCCGCTTGAACGTTTACAACTTCGACGCTTCATCGAAGACGTTTAACAAAATGATCCGCTAATCACGTAAGATCCTTCCGAGAGCGTTCGATAACCTCGTGTGGGATAATCGTTAAGTGCTTAATTTCACGGGCCGATAGAGCCCGAAGGATGAAACAGCTCTTCAAACTAATCATCGTTACCGCGCTCTTTCAGAGCTGCTCTCCCGGCTTCATGCTGGATGATTCTCTTAGTCTTTCGTCGAGCGTCGTCGACTTCAATTTTCAAAAAGGCCAGTCCCTCTACGCAGAAAAGTGCGCAAGCTGCCATAACAGCTTTTCATCGAGCACGAAAAAGCAACGAAGCGAAGATCAACTCAGTTACGCGATCGCAAATCAGCCTCAGATGCTTTTCTTAAGCTCACTCTCGAAGGATGATCGTCTTCTCATTACGTATGCTCTTTCAGAGCCTCAAGGCGGTAAGACTCCGATTTATCAATGTAAGGATCCTCTGACGAGAGGTCTTAGCTCGGATCGGATTCGGAGATTAACGAAGAGCGAGCTGCTCAATACAATTCACGATCTCTTAGGCGACACTCTCTACGCCGACCCTACAATCCAACTAAAATTAAATGGCCTCCCGTCTGATCAAATTCGAAGCGGGCCTGGCGACTTTATCGAATCGCCTAGTAGCTCCCTTGCTGCCGTTCTTTTCGATGTCTCGTTAAAAGCGTCGGAGCTCCTTTCGGCAAGTGCGACCTCACGTTCGAGCGTTCTCGATCCATGTACAGCTTCAACTCTCACCGACACATGTGTTCGCACCGTTGCGCAAAAATTTGGTTCAAGAGTTTATCGACGACCGATCTCGACCGCAGAGGCCGATGAGAGTGTCGCTTTTTATCAAGCGATGGGCGGTGGAGCTGAAGGACTTCAGCTTCTCGCCATTCGCCTCCTTCAAAGTCCGAGCCTCGTCTTTCACGTCGAAGCCGCGGGCACGACGGTGAAAAACGGTCGCTTTCGCCTAACGGACTATGAAATCGCATCACGCATCTCCTACCAAACAGCGAACACCATGCCCGACTCTCTTTTAATGGACGCCGCCTCAAGAGGCGATCTTCAGAATCTCGAGAGTGTTCGATCGCACGTCAAACGTCTCTTGACGTCGCAAAAGTCGAAAGAAAAAGTCGGAGACTTCTTTCGCTACTACTCCAAGCTTCACTCAGAGCCTGTTCTCAGTACGAAAGTTCTCAACACTGCTTCGATAGATCCAGCGGGCCTTGGCCAAGCCATGCAAGCAGAGACATTCGATTTCGTAAATTACGTCTTCTGGGAGAAGGAAGGTAATTTTAGAGATCTCATGACATCGAAGGCTTCGTTTCCGAGAACGCCGGCCATGGCGTCGATTTTAGGAACCTCGATCGTAACCCCGCAAGCGCCCGTCTCAGAAGCGCCGAACCATCTCGGCCTTCTTCATCGACCGGCACTTCTCTCAAACGCCGGTGAGCGTACCTCGCCGATCATTCGCGGCGCTCACATTCGGATGATGTATCTCTGCGATGAACTCGGCGCCGTTCCGGCCGAAGCCGTGGCCGCTCGCGAGGCCGAGCTTGGCGATCTCAACGCCTACTCAAATCGCGAGAAGACGACGCTTCTCACTCAAAGCCCCTCTTGTATGGGCTGCCATAGCCAGATCAACAATTTAGGTTTTCCTTTTGAAGGCTTTAGCCCTTTCGGCGGTCTCCGCCAGACCGAGCCGATCTTTGCGGCAGACGGCACAATCGTGCGCCAATTTCCAATTGATCCGAAAGTGACAGATCCAAGGATCGAAGCTGGCGGGCCAACACAATTCAACAATTCAAGCGAGCTCGTTCAAGCGCTCGCGCTTAGCAAAAAAGCACAAGCTTGTTTCGCAAAGAAGGTCTTTGAGTTCTATAAAACGAAAGCCGTTCAGGCGACCAACGACTCTTGCTTGATGTCTGAAACCTCAAACGATGCCTCAGCACTTAGCTTACAAACAGTGATCGTCGACAGCATCGCAAACGAAGACATCTTCTGGCGAAAAGACACGACTGCGGAGACGCCTTAATGAAATACAATCCACTCTCTAGACGAATGTTTCTTCAGAGCGCAGGGAGTGTTCTCGCCATTCCGGTTCTCGAATCTCTTCTGCCGTCGGTAGCTCAGGGTCAGGCTGCGCCACCACCGGTTCGATACATTCAGTTCATCAATCCGTATAGCGTTACACCCCAAGCAATCTATGGTGACACGAACTCTGGGATCATTGCCGCACTCAAAGCAAACCCCGGTCTTCTTCAAACAGTTTCGCCGAATGTCCGTCGCGCAGCACTCTCTGGCTTACCCGCGGGCGATCTCGCCTTTACACTCGGGCCCGAAATCTCTGCTCTTCGAAACAAGATCAGCATCTTGCGCGGACTTGATGTTCTAAAGTCTGCTAACGATCGCGGGTTCGCACACGGTTTTGCCTTACCGACGTGCGCAGCAGGGCCGGTGAATGACGATCAGACGGGACCGCCTACCACCGGGCAGCCTTCTCTTGATTGCATCATGGCTGATTCGTTGAAAGTGTACGCCGCCAATCACGCAAACAACAGACGCCTTGTGAACCTCGGGCCACCAGGCCGAGACCTCTACAACGTTTACGAAAAGGCGAGCTTCTCTTGGAAGAAGACGGCTTCAGGTCTCGAACGCGTGCAGCTCATTCAAAGTACGTCGCCCGTGTTCGATCTCTTCCGCGCGCAAACCGGTGACCCGAATTCATCTCTAAACGGCAAACTGGGTTTAGCGATGGATCAAGTTCATGCCGATTACGCGAAAGTGAAATCAAATCCAAGACTCTCGAAAAAGGATCAGAACCGCCTTCAAGATTATATGGATTTGCTGACCGATATTAAAAATGGATTCACCAACTCAGGTGGCGGTGCCTGCACACTTCCAGCGATGGGACCTGATTCAACAACCGAACTTCAATTCGAGAACCAGACTCGAGTTCTTGCGGCGGCGATGATGTGCGGCCTCACGCGCGTCGCAAGTATCGCGCTTCATTTTAACATCGCAACCGTTCCCGATGCGCATGGGCAACATCACACACTTCAACATGATCCGAACAACTCGCAGTGGGCGAACACGCTTGCGTTTTATAACAACGTCAAACTCTTCAGTAAGCGCGTTGCCTACCTGATCAACTACTTTGACGGGATCACGGACAAAGACGGCCAAAGCCTCTTACATCACTCAGCCATCTATTGGGCGCAAGAGTTCGGAACAGTTTGGTGGTGGGGCCAACACTCAAGAGAAGATTTCCCAGTCGTCGTCGCCGGCGGTGCGGGTGGAAAATTGCGCCAAGGCAACTACATCGATTACCGAAAACTGAGTGGCGCAAGCGAGCTCGATGGTCATAACGGAGTGTCAACACTCAGAGGAATTCCGCTTAACAACTTACTCGTCACCTTTATGAACTGCATGGGCTTAACGCATGCGGATTACGAGACAGTTAGCGGTGCGGGCTACGGCTATTACCCCGCGAGCCCCGAAAACTTAGTAGCGGCTGCTGGATCGAACTCAGGTCAGAAGGCTATTCCTGATGAAGACTACTGGTTTAGCACGCAAGGCAGACGTTCGCCGGTGCCGTATCTCTACACCGGCTGATCGAGAGTTCGCTTAACGAACCATCGCTTTAGGATTGGGTTCTTTCGTACTCGGCGCGATGCACTCGTTGTAGGAGCCCACGAAAGGGAGTTTCGCGATCATCGAGATCGCTTCGTAGTAGAAGTTGCTCTGACCGTTAGCGAACGCAATCTCACCTGGATTGATGACGTTCATGAAGCATTCGTTTGGTGGGTTCTTCGTCACGATGCCTTCGTCTCGCCACCAGAAGAAAAGCGTTCTTGCCGTCCACAAGTAACCGTAGCGATACGCCGTCGGGTTTTTATTCCATCCAGCGATGCGATTTGCATTTACCGAAAATGATTTCTCGCGCGCAGCTACCGTGTTCATTGCGAAATCGAGTGCTTTGCGAGCTTCAGCCAATCGCGATTTCGCCCACTCCTGCGATTGACCCATGCTTGGAGCCGCAACCGAATCGTAAAGCGCGTAGACTTGAAGAGATCTCATCGCATTGATCTGACCGCCGTGAGCGAATTCAACGATGTCACCCCAGATGGTCGGCTCGATATCTTTTCGGTTCGCAAGACGGACCATTTGATTACCGAGATCCATGAAGCGTGAACTCATCGCTTGAAGTAGTGGACGCACTTCCTTTGCGTAGGAAACGCTTTGCCCGAAGATGAGACCCCGGCGAAGTGCTCGGAAACCTAAGCGATGTGGCTGAGTCGCTGCGTGAGACATACCGAAGACGTCATTCAACGTCGTGTTGATCTCATCCCACGTCTCTGTGCCGGCGAGATATGCGATGCCTGACTTGCGGTCGATGTTGGCAGGCTTGTAGTTGCCGACTTTACCGAGAATCAGAAGATCATGCTGTTCTTTGGCTGTTTGGACGAGAAGGTTCGTAACTTCGTTCGCGCCCGTCAGTGCGGGGTCGTAGATTTCGTTCAAGATTGCGCGGAAGGCGTCGAGATCATTCGCCGCTTCAAGATGCGGGTTCCAGGCTGCGCGCATCGCGACGACATTCGCAAGCCAGTAGCCCCACTCGAAACCGCTAGAGAATAAAATCTGACCGTCCATTCGGCCGCGACCAAGCGAGTCTTCTTTCCTCGCAAGAATTCGCAAATCGCTCACGCGGCGTTCAGCATAAACCGGTAAAAAGAGCGGCACATCAACATCGTAGCTCACCCAGTAAGCCGCCTCTGGGTAAAACATGACCGGACGTTGTCCCAGGGTCATACCGACAAAGCGTTCGATTTCGCTGAAGTTCTGATTGCCGTAAGTCGGTGCTGGGTCTTTTAAAGAATAAATTTGAACCGTGTGCGGATGAACGATGAGGCGCTTGTCCGCGTAGTACGGAAGGAAGTTGAAGTTCAACGGCTTACCCGTCTGTGGATCTTTGAATCGCTTCGCTGTTTGACCGCCGCTTACGTGAATTTTCACGGCGGCCGGGCGGTTGTAACTGTCTTCAATCTCAGCGGTGACGATGTTCATCCATGAGAGCATCTTGTCTTCGTCGGGCGCCGTGAACTCGGTTGAGCCCATCTCGAACGTCAGAAAATCCCAGCCAGCTTGCATCAGCCAGCGCAAACGCGTTTTGATCTCGGCCGCTTCTGAAGCAGGCGAACCTTGCGTGCGTAAGAGACGCCACATGTTCTGCTGCTCAAAGACAACGCCGACGTCGATCCCCGTAAGAAGACCCCAGGCGTGTGAAATACCCACAAGCTTTTTCAGGCGCTGCATGCGCTCGCTGGAATCACTGAAGTCGGTTGCCGTCTTGTCAGCCAGCAATACCCATTGAACTTGGTTCTGCCGGTTGGCGATCATCCACTCGCAGAAAAGCTCCCACTCACCCACGAGCTTTTCGAATCCGGCAGCGTCTTTTGGCCCACCTTCACCCCACCCGTTTAAAACGTGAGTGAGCTCGATCGGATGCATCGTGTGCAAGTGAAGGCCACGCTTTGCCCAGCGAGGCTTTTCGATCACATCTTTGAAGTTCGTAAGACGCAGTTTTTGAGGAACGACTGGCTTAAACGGATTCGGAAAGCGGAAGCCCACGCGCTGAAGAGCCTCGTAGATACCGAATTCCAAACCGCGATTTTGCGCGATCGACGTCCGCTCATTTTCTGCAGGATTGCCGTCAGCCAAAACAAACACGACACCGTTTTCGTTGCGCGTACGAACGACAAAAGCCTCAGCACCGATTGCTTCTTTTGCGGCGATGAACTTCCGAGTGATGCCGTTATTACCAAACGCGAAAACAACTGAACCCGCTGGCAGCGCTAGAACTTGTTGGTCCGGAGTGCCGACGCTGACCTGAGCGCCGCGAACACTTTTCAGAAGCTGAGGAACTCGGGTTTGTAATTTCGACGGAACATCGGCTCCGAAGATCACGTGGATATTTGTACTAGTTTCAGCATTCGCTTGGAGGCTCACGACGGAGATGAAAACAAAAGTGAACGCGACGGTCACGACGCTCGCAAGTCGAGCGTAAAGAACTTGAGAAGTTTGCGATGAAAGCATCGAGATTCCTGCCGTCATAGGGTGTCGTCGCAACTTACATCTTCTCAGACGAGAGGCACTAAAAATTTGATTTAGGTTAGGCCGTTGAAAGTTCTCAATTTTGGTCGAGCCACCGTCTGCGTAGAACCTATAGCCCCGTCCCATTCAGATCTGATTAGTTCGAACCCGCTTTGGGCGCGACATTTGGCGAGGCAGAAGAGCTCGGCACTACCGTGTTTCGCTTCTGGAGGTCACGCCATGACTTCCCTTCGCGA
This sequence comes from Pseudobdellovibrionaceae bacterium, assembly GCA_913776405.1. Classification (GTDB taxonomy): domain Bacteria; phylum Bdellovibrionota; class Bdellovibrionia; order Bdellovibrionales; family JAMPXM01; genus CAJYOV01. The sequence continues at coordinate 6,006 of CAJYOV010000598.1, read as the reverse complement.
GCTTTCGCATTTAGCTGGTAGTCACGCACGCCTTTGATGTGGCTTGCCAGATCTTTCGAGAACACATGGGTCCCATCGTTTTTACTCACAAAGAACAGGTAATCAGACGTGGCTGGGAAAGCCGCAGCTTTAAGAGCCTCAAAGCCTGGATTTGCGATGGCGCCGTAAGGAAGACCCGTAAACGAGTAGGTGTTGTAGCGATTTGGCGTAAGCAAATCTTGCTTCGAGATATTGCGATCCCAAACGCCTGATTGCTCCCAAATTCCGTAAATCACGGTCGGGTCCGTTTGAAGCTTCATGTTGATTCGCATGCGGTTATGAAACACCGACGAGATCAGAGGGCGCTCTTCGGGTGCTCCCGTTTCTTTCTCGATGATGCTTGCCAAGGTCACGAGATTTTTTCTCGGCATCTGTTTGGCGAGACCGCCAAGCGCCACGACTTTTGCGTAATTCTCTTTAAATCGGCCGACCATCATTTTCACGAGGCCGCGAGCGCCTGTGAACTTCGTGATGTTGTAAGTCTCAGGAAACAAGTAGCCTTCGAGACTCGGCAGGTCCTCACCCAAGAGCTCTCTGATTAACGCTTTATCACGAACGATCGCTAAGAACTCTTCTTTCGAGGTAATCCCTTTTTTCTGAACGATGTCAGCGATCTCAAAGATGTTGTAACCTTCCGGAACGGCCACGGGATACTCGATGCTCTTTCCAGATGTAATGATCGAAACGACTTCATGGGGTTTTGCGTTTCTTGGAATCGCGTACTCGCCTATGCGAACGCTCGATCCCACGTTGATGAAGCGCCCGTAGAGCTGCAAGTAACGCGCGTTCGAGACGAGACCTTCTTGTTCGAGACGTGCCGAAATCGTTTTGAAAGATTCGCCTGGGCGAACTTCAAAAACAGCCGTTTCACCCGAGTCGGAAGCAGGCTTATTCAAAAAAGAATAGGCCGTGTAGCCCACAGCACCTGCGACGATTGCGCCCAAAACAAGAAGGACTAAAACGAATCGAAAGAGTGTTCTCATAATGGCTCGTAGTTCACGCCTGGAAGTTGAGATTTAACATCGAACGCACCTTGATCCTCGAGTGATGAAACCGGAATCGTGCAGTACTGAACGGCATAGTGAGCCGTCGCACGATCGTTACCGGATTTGCCGATACCGCCGAATGGAAGGCGAGAGCTGGCACCGTTGGTAGTGCGGTTCCAATTCACGAGGCCGGTACGAGCGCGCAGGAGGAGATCGTCGTAGAGCTCTTTATTTTTCGAGAACAGCGAAGTCACAAGACCGAAGCCCGTCGAATCGTTGATCTTCACCGCATGCTCGAAGTCATCCGTTTGATAGATGGCGACGTTTGGCCCGAAGATTTCTGATTTTTGGTAAACCGACTCTGGCTTGAATTCTTTGACGAGACAGATGCTCGGGGTGACGTAAGTGCCGTTGCGATCGAGCTCAAGAGCTTTTCCGCGCATCAAACGCTCCGCACCTTCTCGCTGGGCAATCTCTTGGAACCGCAGGTATTTTTCAACCGCGTCTGCGTTGATCAAAGGGCCCATGAACGGATTGTCTTTCCAGTATCCGATCGAAAGCTTCTTAGCCGTGTCGTAGAATTTTTGAATAAACTGATCCGCAATCTTCGGATGCAAGATGATGCGGCTCGTGCACGAACAGCGTTGACCGGCCGATACGAACGATCCGATGACGGATTCGTAGATAGCCTTATTGATATCGGCATCATCCCAAACGATCGTTGCGTTCTTTCCGCCCATTTCGAGCGCGAGCAATTTCCAATGGTGCTCGAAGGTCGCTTGCTTGATCTTCTGGCCCGTTTCGTAAGAGCCGGTAAAGAGAATACCGTCGACGTTTTCATCTGCGGTGAGACGTTTACCCGTTTCGATCAACCCTTGAACGACGTTGAAAACGCCGGGTGGCAGTTGCGCTTCGTGGAAGATTTGCGCCATCACCTGAGCGACAGCTGGAGTTGCTTCAGACGGTTTGAAGACGACCGTGTTTCCAGTCGCAAGTGCTGGAATGATGTGACCGTTCGGCAAATGCCCCGGGAAATTGAAGGGGCCAAGCACAGCCATCACACCCCGAGGTTTGTGACGGACATAGCCGTCAACTCCTGGAAGTGCGTTTTCAATGCGCTCGTCTTGAACAAGCTTCATCGAGAAATCGAGCGTAATGTCGATTTTGTTAATCATCGACTTCACTTCGGTTGTCGCTTCCCAAAACGGCTTTCCCGTATCTCGAGCAATCGATTCCGCAAGTTCGTTCGTGTGTGAGATGTAGAGCTCTTTCAGTCTACGAAGATAGCCGTTTCGCGTTTCTTGAGGCAGACGCGCCCAAGGAATAAACGCTTTTTTCGCAGCCGCGGTCGCGCGCGAGACGTGATCGTAGCGATACTGAAGCGTCATGATTTCATCTTTGAAATCGGCTGGAGAGACGTTTTTAAATTCGCCGTCGGCACGTTCCGGTAGAACGAACTTGCCGTCGATGTAATCGCCTAAGAACGGAATTGGTTTTAAGTCGCTCATCTCGTTCAAATCCTTCCTGAACGTATTAGACCGGAGAGAAGAAATATTTTTCGCCCGCTTCCGCTTCGAGTACTTTTGCGGCTACGGATGGAAGCGTAATTGTTTGATCGGGACCCAGCTCGTAAGCAGATGAGATCGCTCGGAACTCGCCATCTCGTCGAACACCCACGAGCCCTCGCTTACTGAAGTTCGCTTTGTCAGCCGACACGATCGAGCCCCACTGACCGTTTTTCACAATCGTGATGTCAGCAAGATTTGCACCGTAGTGAGGGCCGCCGTCGAACGGGTCTACTTCGTTTAAGTAGGTAAAGCCGATCGATTCTAACAAATGCTGCGCAGGCAATGTCTCGTCTCCAACTCGGCCCACAACCAAACGCGCTTTCGCATCGAGAAGTGCGAGATAAATATCCTGCTCTGGAAAAAGGCTCGAAATGAACTCGCGATGTTGTTGGCTCAGGATATCAGCTTCTTGATACGGAAGCCCGGTGAAGCGGCGACCAAGGGCTTCCCAGAATTCGCTGCGACCACCGTCACCGAGAGGCGGCGTTAGTTCGCACAGGACGCGGGTCTCAAAATCTTGCGGATACATGCCCATGTAGAGAAACCGCACCATCGAAATTTGACGGCCTAACTTTTCAGGACGACGGCGATACGCCCGATCGACAAGAAGACCGCCGATTTCCGTAGGGCCGTCTGTATCTTCGCGGAACTGAAGAACTTGGTGGATAAACCCGATTCCAAGATCATCCGAGAAACGATTCTTCCGAATCACTTTGAAGTAGGTATGAGGAATGTCTTCCGTACCGTGCTTCGCCATGATCAGAGACGAACCAACGATCATCTGTTGTTCTGGGTCTTCGACGACAAAAAGATATTCGGCTTTGTTCTTAGGAATCTCGCCGGCAAAAGAGGCGACCGATCGCTCGATCTTCTCTGTCAGACTTTTACGATCGGCAGGCAAGTTCAGCAGATTGAACTGACTTGCCAAGCCCTGAAGGCTCTTCAAGTCTGTTGTTCTCACGCTTCTCAGAATGAAATTCATAAACACACTCTTTCGAGGACACCACGGTAGAACCGAGTGGCGTCGTGTAATTGCTCGATTCTCACATGCTCATTCGGTGCGTGGGAATTGCCGACACCCTGCCCCGGACCGACTACGACGCATGGAATACCGAAACGGCTAAACACATTGGCTTCGTTTGCGACTGATTGCGCTTGAAGAGCCATCTGCGACGCGTCCGTAGCGCTCTTTGACTGAAGCTTCGCGCGTTCTTCGAGGCAGATTTGAACTAACGGATGGTCGGAAGGGGTGCGAAACGGCTGCTTATAGTCCGTGACACGGAAAACGGCGCCCACTTGGTCGCACGCTTCACGCAAGCCCTCCATCCACTTTTCATAAACTTCGTTACTGACCGAAGGCGGCAGACGACAGCAGCCGCTGAGTTTTACGAAGTCTTCGTAGGTACGGACGAGCCCGATATTGAGAGTTGGAATTGACGGTGAAAATTCCGGATCGGGGTAAGCCTCAAATTGGTGTTCGACATTGCGAATCGCCGACACGATTTTCGCGATTTTCACGCCGATCGTTTCGCGAACCGCGCCGACCATGTCGAACTCGAGCATCGCGTGAGACGGGATCGTGTTGAAGCTCACGCCGCCTTCCATCTCCATCATGACGATTCCTTCAGGCAGTTTCGTCAGATATTCGATCATCTTGAGAATCGCGTTTTCGCCAGCCTCTGGAGCCGACGAATGCGCAGCCTTCCCTTTGAAGAGACGGCTCTGCGTGCTTGAGCCATCGCTCAGATCATGCTCGGCGCGAAGGGATTTTTCTTCGTCTGAAAATGGCACCTCAATCTCAACGCCTGCAAACCCTTTCCCTGCACAAACAAGTTGAAGATCTGTCGGCTCACCTACGAGCGCCATCGCGGCTGAGATTTTCTTTTTGCGAATGAGCTTAACCGCGCCATGCATTCCGGTCTCTTCGCCGAATGTGCCAACAAGGACGGGCGGTGTTTTGAGAGTTACGCCCGAACTCAAAAGTTCTTTTACAGCTTCAAGCTTGCAGAGAAAATCGAGTTTGGTATTTGCGGCACCCAATCCGTAAAGGCGCTCGCCCGCCTGCGCATCTCTGTAGATCGAGGCATTGAAGGGATTAGCGCCAGTCTTTGTCCAAAGCGCGTAAGCGCCAGGGTCGCACGTATCAAGATGGGTCTGTAAAAGAATCTCTTTTTCAGGTCGCGCTTCATGGGGCCGCGCGATGACATTCGCTTGCTCGATCCCATTTACGTTTTCGAGTTGAAGCTCGACATGAAGTCCCGCTTCACGACAAAGCGACGCCGCAAAATTTGCGAGCTCAAGCGAACCCATTTGGGGTGTCGAATCGAGCTCAATAAATTTTCGACAAGCCTCTAAGAAGTCCATCACCGCTCCGGGGCGACAAGATTTTATCGCTCGCAGTTAAGCCAACTCTTGAATCGACTTCTCGAGGATCTTGCCTGCAAGATCGATGTCTTTTTGCTCCATAACCGCAGGGATCAAGAAGCGAAGTCGATACGGGTCACGACCGCAGTTAAACGCGATCATTCCGTTTTTAAAGAGCTGGAAGAGCAATTTCGTGACCGCATCTTTCGAGCCATCAAGAGGTGTGACGGCAACCATCAAGCCGAGGCCGCCCGCATCTTGCAGAAGACCTTTGCAGGTCGTTTCGTTCAAGCGGTTCAGCATCGCAACGAAGTCTTTATGGATCTTTTCAACCTTGCCGTTCGGACCGAAGTAGCCGTCTTCCGTCATGATACGGAGAATTTCTTCGCCCGCTGCAAGCGATGAAGATGAGCCCGAGAATGTGCCGGCGATTAAACCTGGCTGCGGATTGTACTCTTCGGTGAAGAGTGTTGCGCCCGTTTGAAGCGTTTTTGCAATCGTGCTGAGGTCGACGTATTCGCCGAGACCCAGTTTTTCAAACGCGAAAAGCTCACCCGTTCTCATGAACGTCTGAACTTCATCGAGCCAGATTGCGGCTTTTTGCTCACGAACGAATTCAAGCATCGGAACAAAGTACTCACGTGGAGCCGGTCTGAAGCCACCTTCACCCAACATTGGTTCAAACACGAACGTCGAAATGTTTTTCGGATGGTTCGCAAAATGTTCTTTTAGTTTTGAAAGAGCGCGCTCAGAACTGCCTGGAGTTTTCGCGTCGTAGAATGGGACGCGAAGCACTTCTTCGTAGCGAGGAAGGCCCTGGCGATAAGCCGGGTTATCAGTCACTTCGGCCATCATTGTCGAGCGACCCGCAAATGCGTTTTCCATCGCGACGATAAACTTCGCCGGCGTATGCTTTTGACGTGCGAGCTTCAACGCGTTCTCGTTTGCCATCGTTCCGCAAGTCGCAAACCAACAGTGCTTCAAGCGAGAATTTTTGCCTGCGAGCTCTGCCATTTTTGTGCCGAGCGTGTGGTACTGCGGACCTGGCT
>CAJYOV010000597.1 GCA_913776405.1 Pseudobdellovibrionaceae bacterium | reverse complement strand
CCACTCCCATCGAAATCGGCTCGTTTGCGCTTCTTGAAATCGTCGCGATCGAACGCATCGGCGCGTTCCTCGATTGGGGTCAGCCGAAAGATTTGTTTCTCCCGTTTTCGGAGCAAACACGAGCAATCAAAGTCGGCCAAAAGGTTTTGGTGTTCCTCTACTTAGATAAAGAGCAACGCCCGATCGCGACGATGCGTGTAGAACGCCATCTCGAAGCAGATACGAGCGGCCTTCAAGAGGGCCGACCTGTGCAATTGCAAATCGCATCTCAGACAGACATTGGTTTCAAAGCGATTATCGACGGCAAGTACGGTGGCATTCTTTACGCTGATGAAGTGTTTCAGCCTTTGCATTACGGACAGATCCTGAACGGTTTCGTCAAAAAGGTCCGACCGGATCGAAAGATCGACCTGACGCTCGACGACCCTTCAAAAACGGGCCACCGCGCAGCTGTTGGGATCGATGCGGTGATTATGGAAAAGCTGAAAGCGACGCCGGACGGCTTTCTTGCGATCAATGACAAAACGCCCGCCGAGCAGATTTACGATCTCTTCGGCGTTAGCAAGAAGAAATACAAGATCGCTCTGGGTGGCCTCTACAAACAGCGACTGATTACTGTCGATGACGACGGGATTCGCTTGGTCGCAAAAACGTGACTCCCAGTCTGAGAGCAACGTCACTTGCCGTTCGATAGTGACGTGACTCCCAGTCACATCGTGATCCTAGTGTCTCCCGCATTCTGACGACTCTCAGTCACACAGGGTCGTCTTTAAACTTTGGCAACTTCAAACTATCTTGGTTCGCTTTGACGGAATTTTCTCAGATGGCTTCGAAAATCTGATTTGAAATCCAAACTTGCGTGCTATGCCTAAGGGACACACCTTTTAAGAAAGATCGTTTTGACTCCTCCAGATGGCACAAGCTCATCCAGCCCGCCGCAAGAACTCACGGGACTAACGATCCTCGTTGTCGACGATTCCGCCGACAATCAGTTTTTGATCGGCCGCCTCCTGAAAAAGCGTGGTGCGGTGATCGACGTTGCCGATAATGGCAGCGACGGCGTTACGAAGGCGCTCGAAGGCGATTTCTCAATTGTCTTGATGGATCTACAGATGCCTGAAATGGATGGCTATGCAGCGACTTCTAAACTGCGCTCTTTGGGCTACGCTCGGCCAGTGATTGCTCTCACGGCACACGCCCTGCCCGAGATTAAAGAGCAGTGTCTAGCTGCGGGCTATAACGACCACGTCGTTAAGCCCATCGACACTCCCGTTCTTATCGAAAAAATTCTGCACTGGTCTAAACGTTAAGTCTGAGCGTTCAGTCTCAGCGTTAAGACGCCCGACGGCGTGGGCCTGCAAAGCGTGCGAAGCGCGCATGCTCAGCAGGCATCTGCTGGGAGTCGTGCTGCTTCGAATGATGCTGATTTTGTGAGTGATGGAGCTGACGTTCTTTTTTTTCTCTCAGGAGTCGCGCAAAGATCGACTCACCTTGAGGCGGTTGCGGTTTATGAGCCGATTGTTTCGGCTTTTCGACGACCTTCTGAGCAACCTTCGGAACTTGCTGTTTAACCAGCTCGACCGCTTTTTTAGGCGCCGCCTTCTTCACTAAAGCCTTCTTCGGTGCCGCTTTCTTGGCAAGCGTCTTCTTTGCCGGCGCCTTGGCTTTCGGGCGAGCCTTTATGGCTTTCTTCGCAGTCTTCTGTGGTGCTTTTGGCATTTGATTCCCCCTGGACTTTCTAAAGCTTCGGAAGAATCAAAGGCGAGCATGAGATTCATTTTGAGACGTCAGGCTGCGAACGCCCCTTCGCAGAGTCCAATTGCTTTCGACGGTTTCGCAGGCTTCATTGGCGTCGGTTTAAACGGCCCTGTCTTGTAACCTTCCGTGAGAACGTACTTCAGAAACGAGGTAAATTTCATACGGATCCGGTTAGCCCATGAGTGGTCTTCGCCAAGACCCTGCTTTCTCATCGCCTCAAGCTCAGGTTTGTTTTGATAAAGGTCAGCCGCTCGAGCAAAGGTCTTCTCTGCGCCGGCTTGAGCCAGTTTTGCATCGAAGCGAAGACCCTTTTCGTTAGCAGGAACTTCGAACTTAAGACCGTTCACACCGTCTTTAATCGACTCTTTGAGCCCACCTACATTTGTCACGATCGGGATCGTTGCGTTCGCCATGGCGAAGAATTGATTCAAACCGGACGGCTCAAACCACGGCGCATTGATAAAGAAGTCACCGTAGCGCATGAGCTTCTTTTCCATTTCGTTTGAGAATTTCTCAAAATGAAAGCGACCGGGGAATCGAGTGTTTAGGGTAGAGAGTTGGTCAGCGTAACGTTGGTCGCCGTCGCCAATCACGATGAACTGAACATCGCTGCGCGAGCGAAGCGTAGCTTCGATCGCCGGTATCGAGTAATCCAGACCTTTTTGATCCGCGAGTCGCGAAGATAAAACGAAGAGCGGTTTATTCGGATCGACTGAGAATTTCATCTGCGCTTGTAAAGCGGCCTTGCCTTTAGCTTTGCCCGAAAGGTCAGATTTGTTGAAGGTGAATTCGAGGCCAGCGATTTGCTTCGATGGATCCCAGTCGGCTGTGATAATGCCGTTTAGAATTCCCGTGAGACGATTCTGAATCATCTTCTCGTGCATGAGGCCTTCGAGACCCTCACCGTTTCTTGGCGTTGTAATCTCTTTCGCGTACTCCGACGACACCGTGTACGTGAAATCCGAGTATTGGATCCCCGCCTTCATCATGCTGAGATCGCCGTAAAATTCGAGGCCCTGCGGTGACATCTCTTTGGCCGAAAGACCCAAGAACTTGGCTAGCGAGGCGTTGTAGCGCCCTTGGTGAGCAATGTTATGAATTGCAAAAACGATCTTTGGAATCTTTTGGCCGCGCGATTCAGCTTGTCGCAGATAATAGGCGACGAGCCCCATGGTCCAATCATTAAGAATCACAACGTCGAGATTCTGAGTAACGATGTAGTCAGCGGCCGCTTTCGCGAACGCTCCGAGGCCTTCGCCCGACTGAAAATCCGGGCCGTAGGGGTACTTGTTCTTTTCTGCGAGCGTGAGATCGAAATAGTTCTCGCCGATAGCCGGAAGGTGACGCAGGAATGTTGTGGGGTTTGCTCCCACCTTCGCACGAGCGACGCCGAAGCGTGCTCTCTTACGGGGAACTCCATCCTGAAAATCGAGATCGACGGTGTAGCTTTGATCTGTCATCTGCAAGTCAGGAATTTCGACGCCTGTGTAACCGGGCATCAGAATCGACGCCTTGTAACCTTGCTCGATGAGAGAGGCGTTCAAATCTCGTGTTGCGTGCGAGAGACCGCCGGTTTGTTTTACGCCTGGCTGTTCGGGGCTTACAATCATCACACGGACCGAGCGCTGCTCGTCGTTCGCCACAGCGGCAGAAGGGAGCGTGAGCACGTTTGCAATCACTACCGCTAAACCCAGACCCATCGAGAGAATCGCTTTGGGCACTCGAACTTGTGATGCGTGAGCTTGTAACACTTTCGCCTCCGTCAAAGTTTTAAACACCCGCGCGCAATCGCGAGCCCCGGCAGAGCCAGGACCGACCTATTGAGGCTGATGTTCAAACTGCCCGTGTTTCAGGGCTTTGACAGAGGAGAGAGCAAAATTAGAGCTCAGCTGCTGAGATTGCGGCGCGACTCCGCGCTGTTGTCGCACGTAGGAAGCTCGCGTACGACCACGACAGATCGCGAGCCGACAGCATCTTACCATCGTCGCGACCGAACTGCTCAGCGAGAGAGCCATCGACATTGGCGTGACGTCTGATGCGTTCAAGGTAACGGTCGGCCTTGGTCTGAAGAGCCGTCACGACCTGCTTTTTGAGTGCGCGATCGGCGCCGAGATCAAGACCCTCGTGGAGTGCGCCAACCTTCTGTTGACTGATCACGCCAGCGTCTGCGAAGTAGGCCGCTTGGGTCGCCGAGAGCACAAACGTTTTCGAGCGCGCCACCTGATCGGCTAACCGTAGATTCATTTCA
>CAJYOV010000596.1 GCA_913776405.1 Pseudobdellovibrionaceae bacterium | reverse complement strand
GCATTGATGTCTTCAAACTGTGCGATGATGCGACGAACCGCATCTGCGCTCGTTGGATCCTCATTTTTCATGCGGCCGTACATTTCGATTTCTTTCTCAGCCGAGTAAGAACGAAGGATCTTCGCCGCAAGGCTCGGACCGTTCGCGAAGATCCTTCGTTCTTACTCGGCTGAGAAAGAAATCGAAATGTACGGCCGCATGAAAAATGAGGATCCAACGAGCGCAGATGCGGTTCGTCGCATCATCGCACAGTTTGAAGACATCAATGCTTACCCAGGTGAACTCGTTGCCTCGGTCATGTCTCTGATGGATCTTGAAGAGATCTGTAAAGCCTTCTTCGGTGTCCCGAACGAGGTGCGCGCACCGATCTTTAGTTACCTGCCGCCGAAACGCGCGAAGATGATCGAGCGCGATCTTGAAGCGCCGGGTTTCAACGTGGCGTTTACCGAAATGGCTGCCGCACGTCGCGCGTTCTGTCTCAAGCTCGAGCAGGTCCTGAAGTCCCGCGGCCAGACGATGGAAGCGGTTTGGACCGAGATCGACGCTCGCGGGCAGCAGAATTCCTTGAAGCTTGTGGGTTAAGAGTTTTTTCGGAATACTGAGGCGATGAAGCAGAATGCCGCCTCCAAAGTTTCAGCTGTAACCGTAGCCATCGTGATAGCCGTCGTCCTGTTAGCAGGCGGCGGCTTTTTCATTTATAAGCGAAACGCGCAGAAAGAGGCTACGCTCTCCCGAGAGCATCTGCAAGCGGCTCTCGAAAACATGAAAGCGCGCGCTGAAAATCCAGATCAAAAGCCGTTTCGCGAAAAGAATATGAGCGAGCTGAAGAGTCGACTTGCGCCTTCTTACGAAGGGCGCACGCGAACGCTCCAGGCCGGCATCGTGTTCTTCGATCTTGGAACGGGCAATACGTGGCAAGCAGATCAGTACAATGAATTTGCTCAAGGCCTTCTGAGCATCTTCTCTGAGTCTCCAAAAACCGCAGAAGAAAAGCGCTCTCGGATCTTGGCGTTCCAGTTAGCGAAACGAATTTTGCCGCACACAACTGACGCAAGCCTCGTGAAGCGCGTAGATGACCTGATTTCAGAAAAACGCGCTGACGTTTACGAATCGGCGCTCTTTCTCGATCTTGGAAGCCAGCTTCCAGAGGCTCCCGCTCATTTCGTCGAAGCTCACGCCAAATGTCTCGCAAGTAAAGACCTGGGTGTCGCTCAGTCGTGCCTCCAAATGATTGAACAGGTGAAAAGTTTGTCGACTCGCGAGAAGCTTGCGAAGGCGCTTCTCTCGAAATGGCCATCTTTGAACGAGTCGCTTCAGCCTTACGCGGTCAAAACTTTGATTTCGCAGCACGCATTTCTAGAGCCAGAAACGAAAAAGCTTTTAGAACACTCGAGCAAAAAAACGGGCGAGATCTGGAATGACGTCTTCATTTTCGGTGTTGCCGAACTCGGCGCTGTCGAAGCTTACCGAGCTCAGCTCGACAAAATCGCCGCATCCGCAGAGACAACGTCGCTTCGGCAAAGAGCTTCAGAGCTCCTTCAAAAGAAGTAGTTAGCGGCACACCACGCGAACGAAGTGAGGTGCTTCGTTGCGAATACCTTGATAAAGGAGAAGCCAATCATTGGGGCCGCGATTCGATAAAAGAAGTCGTGGGCGCTCTTCCGGCGCGAACGTGCCGGGCAGATTGACCGTCGTTTGGCCAACTCGAACGGCACCTGCCACTTTCTTCGAATCCTGATAGACGAACTGAAGATCATTCTGAGGTGCAGGCACTTTAAGATTTCTATTTTCGCGCGCGGTAAGCGCTTCTCCGGGCCAAGCACCAGCGAAGTCTGACGCCGAGATCGAGCCGCTTGCGAGGTCAATGACCTTTGATGTCGCTTTTGTTTGAAAGAAATTTGAACTTGAAACGAGAAGTTTCGAAGAAGGCTCAAACATCAAGCTTCCTGGCGTGAAGCCAAGTTTAGCACTTGGCAAACGAAGTTTCAGAGCCGCGTGTGGATCTTGAGTCGTGAGGACCCAAACCTCTTGATCTGAATCGAATGTTTTTCTACCTGACGCGATGAAAGCTAGCGTGGCCCCTCGAGCCTGTATATCTCGAATTGCAAACAGCTTCGAACGTTCCTGCTCTTTCTGGAGCTCGCGGCAGTTGAGATCTTCTAATCCGTCAGCGGTCGTCTGTTGCGCGTAAGTCGGATGAACGGCTGTTTCGTTGCGCGAGTAGGCGTTTGCACCCAGAGTCTCGTATTTAAAAACGCCACCGGACGCCCACTCGAAAACTCTCAAAGTGCGATGTTCATCCGAGCCATCGACGAGTGCCGTCAGTTGATCGGGTGAGGCTTGAAGGCGCTGACCGCAGAGGCCGAGAGTTTCATGAAACATGAGGTTGCCGGACTCGATGCGCGCGAGTACCGGTTTCGATTTTTCGATTTTGCCTTTCGGCGAGACGTAGGCAAGACCCATGTCATTTTGAAGCCAGAGATCGGCGAGTGATTCTTCGCCGACTGTCGTACCATTCGCAGACTCTTCACCAAGAAAAAGACATCCGGGCTCTTGATGACTTTTGCATACAAGCTCTTGTTTTGAGCTTTCTGTAACCGAAGCTGAAGAGTCTTGCAGTGAGGCCACGGTGTATTTTGAAAGCTTCGAAGTTTTTGAATCGAGAGCCCAAAACGTTAACTGAAAAGGTTCTGCGCCCCAGCCCACTAAGCGAGAAGAAGCAAGATTGTCTGCACCAGAGAGAGTCAGCTCGTTTGCGTTACAAGACAGTGTGGAGGCCTTGCTGTCAGCGGACGAAGTTGAAGTTTTGGTTTGATCGGTATCGGCTTCAGGCGCTGGAGTTGGCGTCGTCGTCGGTTCAGGTGAGTTCTTTTTGTTTTCAAGCACTGTGCCGACAACGAGAACCAGAGCGACCGCGATCGCAGCTAAAAGCAAGAGCCAGAAGGCGAGAGGGAGCTTTCGTTTCTGTGTCATTCACTCGCCTTCTTTTTGAGTGCAGCCTTTTTGGTTTTTCCTTTTCCCTGCGGCTTCCAGCCGGGCTTTTTACCACAGTAAAGATTCTGAACTTCAGCTTCATCTTTGATCGAGATCTCGGGGAACGTGCACTGATCGTTGACGTGAATCTTATATTCGCCAGCCGCAAGCACGAACGGGAAATTCGTTAGGTAATTGCCGAGGATATTGTTTTTGCGGTCGTAAACGTAAAGACCGACCATGTCTTTTGATTTCACTTGAAGCGCCCCGGCGGCGGTGAGTTTGTACGTTGTATTCGCGTTCGGGAAGACGTTGTAGTTTGGGACAAGCTTCTCGAAAAACGGGGACTTTGCTAAACGCAGATTGTATTTTCCGGTCGGAACTTTAATGTCTTGATCGTTCTTTGCTTTCGCGACGAGCTTCATGTTTTTATCGAGAAGCTCTACGTCCAAAACCGATTGATCCGGCACAAATTCGACTTTGACCGTCCCTGCGCCTTTCACTGTCAAAGTGACAACTTTCTTCGGTGGAATGACGACGTTTTCAAACTTGTACGGTGGCTGAAGGCCCACGACGACTTGATATTTACCTGGAGGAACAGTCGCGCCGAAGGCAGCCGTAAAGTTTCTGTAGAACTCGTACTCGCCATTTACTTCGCGGAAGACTTGGACTTCTG
>CAJYOV010000595.1 GCA_913776405.1 Pseudobdellovibrionaceae bacterium | reverse complement strand
CCCGGATCGTCGACGTTCTTCGAAGTGATATGGTCTTAGTTCAGCGCACAAATAAAGAAACACGTGCGAGCGCACTCACATCTCTTCGCGCAAACGCATTCGTCGCAGAAGCAGATCCAAATTACATTCTGCGTGCGTACCGCACACCGAATGATTCCGACTACACGAAGCTGTGGGGCATGAACAACCCAGGCGAAATGGTTTCATCGAAACGCGGCTTAAAAGGCCTCGACATTTCTGCAGAGCGCGCGTGGGAGCGAACAACAGGATCAAAAGATGTCGTCGTTGCCGTGATCGACACGGGCATCGACTTCAAGCACCCCGATCTTGCGCCGAACGCCTGGGTCAACATGAAAGAGTTAAACGGCGTTGCTGGCGTCGATGACGATGGGAACGGTTACGTCGACGATATCCACGGCTACGACTTCGTGAATAACGATGGCGATCCGACAGACGATCAGGGCCATGGTTCTCACTGCGCTGGTACGATAGGTGCGCACGGTGATGATGGCTCCGGTGTTGCTGGCGTGAATTGGAATGTCAGTCTCATGGCGGTTAAGTTCCTCGACGCGAACGGCAGCGGTTCTCTCGCGAACGCAATCAAAGCCATCGACTACGCTCGCATCAACGGCGCGAAGATCATGAGTAACTCGTGGGGCGGTGGCCCGAAGATGTCTACTCTTGAAAATACAATTGAGCTAACACGCCAAGCAGGCATCTTGTTTGTGGCCGCGGCCGGCAACGATGGCTCGGACAACGACGTAACGCCTGCTTACCCGGCAAGCTACGACTCGGATAATATCATTTCGGTGGCGGCCGTCGATGCGCGCGGCGATCTTGCGGACTTCTCGAATTACGGTGTCACGCGCGTTGATATTGCAGCTCCAGGTGTTGGCATTTACTCGACAGTCCCAGGTGGCTTCGATACTTACTCGGGCACGTCGATGGCAACACCGCATGTGTCTGGCGTTGCGGCCTTGTTGTTGGCGGATCAGCCGAATCTCACGTATCAAGAACTGAAGGCGAAGCTCTTCTCATCGGCTCGCCCACTTCGCTCACTTCAGGGCGCGATCGCAACCGGCGGAATTCTTGATGCGTACTACGCTTTGAGCGGTGACCCGACTCCGGCTGATCCAAACGACGCTTCAGTCTGGACCGAGAAGACAGCTTACGCGCTTTCTTCCGTGCACCCCTACGCGGACGGCTCAAATTTGATCTTCAAGATTCAAGTGCCTGGCGCTAAACGGATCTCCGCGCAATTTTCGAAATTCGAAACGGAAGCCGGCTACGATCTTCTTCAATTCACGAATGCTGCAGGCGAAAACATCGGCGTGTGGAGTGGCAAAAAAGATGACCGCTTCTCTCCGATCGCAGACGGCGATACGCTGATCTTGAAATTCACAAGCGATTCATCCGTCAACGCCTACGGCTTCGATATCGACTCCGTTTCGGTTGAACGTTGATGCGTAAATAGACAGTTATCTTCAAATCGGATAAGACGATTCTTCTAAAGGAGAGTCGTCTTGCCTTCCTTCTTGTCGGTGTTCTTTCAGGGATTTTTGCTTCAAGCGAGTTTGATTCTCGCGCTCGGCGCTCAAAACATTTTCGTTCTGAACGCGGGCCTACGGCGTCAACACCCACTGCTTGTCGCGACAGTCTCAACACTTTGTGATGTGCTGCTCATTTTCGTAGGTGTTCTTGGAGTGGCCTCAGTCTTCGTGCAAATTCCGGCACTCAAAATCGGTCTTGGGATTTTAGGCGCAGGCTTTCTGCTTTACTACGGCATTTTAAAACTGCGTGAGGCTAAAGATGGGGTCACGCAACAGTCCGCGAGCTTTGCAACGACCTCTCGCAAGCAAACGCTTCTGACAACGATTGGGTTCAGTCTTTTAAATCCGCACGTCTATCTCGATACCGTGGTCCTCATCGGTGGTTACTCGACAAAGTTTCATGACTTCTCGGACCGTTTTTACTTCGGCGCCGGCGCTTCTGCTTTTTCTGCCATTTGGTTTACGGCGCTCGTCTTGCTTGCTTCGATGGGTAGCAATCTTCTACAGAACAAAAATGCGATGCGAACGATCTCGTTGATCTCAGGGCTGATCTTATGTGCGCTCGCGATCAAGCTTGGCGCGGATGTACTCGCCTGGATTCAATACTGAACGTCGTCGAGGAAACGTTGGATTCTTAAGTCGACGAAGTCGGGCAGATCGAGTTGCGTGCAGTGAGTTCCGTAAGGGACGCGCAAGAACTGACTGCCG
Source organism: Pseudobdellovibrionaceae bacterium (assembly GCA_913776405.1). Lineage (GTDB taxonomy): Bacteria > Bdellovibrionota > Bdellovibrionia > Bdellovibrionales > JAMPXM01 > CAJYOV01. The sequence goes on along the minus strand of CAJYOV010000595.1, from coordinate 904 downwards.
CGAATGCGGTGATGCATTTTCTCTTGGTGAGAGACGGGCGTAACGCCGTCTTTCGTTCCGCTGATAATGAGCACGGGGCATTCGATGCGATCGAGCACTGGAGACGCATCGTAGTTCATCATCTGATCGAAGAAGCGAATGAAGACGTTGAGATCCATTGAAGCAACACCGCGTGCGTAAACTTCGATGTCTTTTAAAGAAGTCAGACTAAGATTGAAGCCGCCCGCTAAGGCCGAGAGTGGAATTGCAATTTGCGACGTGACAGCTAATTTCCAAATCTGCGACAGCGTCTCTGGAAATTTCCGTTGGCTTTCTTTGAACGCTTGAAACACGCTCGGCATCAGGTCCACGCCAAACATGCCCTTGATCGGATTGGTCGCAAAACCATTGATCAAGACCATGTTCGAAACGAGTTCTGGGTACATGTCGTAAAGACGAAAGAGATACTGAACGCCGAGGCTATGCCCCCAGAAGGACGCTTGTTCGATCCCTAGGTGTTCGCAAAGACCTTTGATGTCTCTGCAGATCGCATCGATCGTAAGCTGATCGCGATCGACAGGCGTTCCAGATTTATGATGGCCACGGTAATCGAAGACGATCGTTTGATAGTCTTGAGAGAAATCACGAATCTGGTACGTCCAGTGGTTGATCAAGCATGCAAGCCCATAACAGAGCACGACGGGTTTACCGCTACCGCGAACTTCGTAATAAATCGGTGTGCCGTCGAAACTCTCGAAGGTTCCGGTCGTTTTCTTAACGTCGTACATGATTCATCTATGTGTCGCCCTTCAAGCTTCTTTCCCTGTCGTCCCGCGTCACGAAGCGGACCGGTTCTCGAGGTGCGGAAGATCGTCGGTGCGGGCATGGGGTGGTGGGTGCATACTGGTGGTGTCTTCGGACCCGG
>CAJYOV010000594.1 GCA_913776405.1 Pseudobdellovibrionaceae bacterium | reverse complement strand
GAACTCTCAGCGCTGATCGGCGCGGTTTCAGATGCCATTCTTGCCGTAGGAGAAGATGAGAACCCTCTCTTCTTCAACCCGCAATTTGCACTTTTGTTCGGCGGCAAAGAGCGTGAAGGCAGACGCCCCTCGCTGAGTGAGATGTTCCGATCGCCAGACGTCTTAAGTGCGTACCGCGAATGTTTGCGAACGGGCGAACGGAAGACGGTGAGTGCAAGCCTGCACACGAAGTCGAGCACGAACATCCCACGGGTTTTCTCGATTTCGATTGCGCCCCTTCGTGATAACGAGTCGGGCGATGTCTTCGGTGTCGTCGGCATTTTCCATGACGTGACGGAGCTGAAGCAAGCCGAGCAGATTCGCATTGAGTTCGTTGGCAACGCCTCACATGAATTGCGTACGCCCATCACGAACATAAAAGGTTACGTCGAGACCTTAAAAGACGATTTTAAAAACGATCGTTATGACGGCGCTCAGCCCTTTATCGAAATCATCTCGAAGAACGTCGATCGATTGATCTTCTTGGTGAATGACCTCTTGGATCTCTCGACGTTAGAGCAGGGTGCCGAACTCGCTAAGACAGTCGTTTCAACCAAGGATGTCACTGAGCACGCGCTTCGAAGCGTCGAAACGCGCAGGGCCACTCGTAGGCAGACCATTCGCGTGCACGACCAAGCTGGTCAGCTGATGGCCGACTCACGCAGACTCGAACAGGTGACGACAAATCTGATCGACAACGCGATTAAATATACACCCGAAGGCAGCGCCATCGACGTCACCTGGGAACTCGACGGTGACTCCGTGAATCTACGAGTGAAAGATAACGGCGCCGGCATTCCACCTGAACACCACGCGCGGTTGTTCGAGCGCTTTTACCGCGTTGACGCCGGTCGATCGCGTGAGCAAGGCGGCACAGGTCTGGGCCTCGCAATCGTGAAGCACATCATGCTCAAACACGGTGGCTCGATCCGCGTCGTCTCGAAGCTCGGCCAGGGCTCCGAATTCATCTGCAACTTCCCCCATTCCGCTTTGTAAACTGGACTACAGTCTCCCGTAAGGCGCGTGCGAAACTTGGGGTATGTCTTTTAAGCGATTGGAATGGGCCCGGTTTGGGGCCAGTACGGTAGTGGCTTGCGTCGGTTTGACGTTTCTTGCTCAAGGGGCTGTCGGATCGAACCAAGAAGCACCGGCACGTGCTGATCTTTGCGAGGATCTTTACTCAGTTGCGTGCTTAAACGCAGACGGTTCGGACAAAAAAGACCCCGATCAGAACTCGCCTGAGCAACTAGCTGCGGTTAAAGCGATTAATGACGCTCGCGATAAAGGCGCTCGTGCCTACGGCGCTCCTAACTTCTTCGATGGCTTAGTGGCCGAACTGAAGAAGAACGGGCTTGAACTTGCGATGCCGCTTGAGCCGCGCGTGAAAGAGAAACTGCTCGAGAGCGGTAAGATTGAAGACAACATCAACACGCTCGTAGCTGGCAAAGCGTGTTTAGCCGAATCACTTCAGCTCGAGAACGAAGCGCCGTTAAACGCTACGCCAGCGACTGCGGACGCATTTGTAGCGAAGGTGCGTTCGGTCGTTGAGGGGCAGCGAAAGCTCACGGTTCAACTTTACGCGAAAGATCTGCCGTCGTTTATCAATCACCTCGCATCGGACTGCATGATTGCGGATCAAGACGAGGTAGGTGACGATAAAAACGAACAGGCAAAAAAACTTGAAGCCTGTAAGAAGTTGCCGGAGCTAAAGCGTCAGGCAGCGCTGCTCACGCGGGAAGACTCGGACTCAGCAGCTTATCAACAGCGGGCTGCTTCCTTCGTTCAAGCTAACTTAGAGCGTGAGGATCTTCAGTTTGGAATCAAGACCCCCGTCGTTGATGACTCGTTGTCTGGCTTTGCACCATCTTCGAGAACCAGCGAAATGGGTGAGGCAAAAAACCGAACTCGCGCTACTAGCGTTTTAGATTCGCGCACAGAACCCGATCAACGTGTCGCAAATGCGAAGACTCGCTTGCGCAGGACGTGTGCGGACCCGAACACGGCGACGAACGCTGCGGCAGCAAAAATTTTCGGTGATTACGCGGCGAAGATCGCTCGAGCAAAGCCCACGATCGAGTCGCTTCAAACTTCAATTTACTCGGAAGCCCGTCGTCAAAAAGTGCAGACCTTGATTTCGGAAACTCGAGCCGACCTCGATGACATTATTTCGCAAATCGTTCCGGATGCATCAAAGCGTGCGAAGATTCAATCCGGCTACGACAGTCTCAAACTCGAATGGATGGAAGCTCCGAGAGCGTCGGTTTACAGCAAAGACGCCTCTGGCCAGCTCAGTCTCGACAGCGAAAAGTATCAACGAGCGGCTCAAGAAAGCGGTCAGCCGTCGAATATCGATGTCGATCAACTCACGGCGGATCCGACGCTTTCAGGTTTTAAAACATCAAACGCCTTCTATAACCCGGATCGTAAGGGCCCAGCGATTCACTATGCCGAATCGATCGAGATCGGCCCGGGCTTTTTGCCGTATGCTGAATCGAATCCTGACGCGCTTCGTGCGCTTATCGGTCACGAACTCGGGCACAGAATCGGCGCCCAGCGTGGGCTGTCTAACGGCTTCGATCTGAAGAATGAATACGCGGCGCTGCTTGCGTGTTACGCCGACACGAAATCGATTCGCATGCAGCCGAGCGAGCGCGATGAAACGATCTCAGACTATCTCGCCAGCGAAATGCTTGCGCGCCGCTTGTCGAGGCTTCCACGACAAGAGCGTCGATCGACAGTCGTTCGCGCGATGGCGCCACTCTGCGACGATTCGAACTTTGAAGTTTCAGAGGGCCCGCGCAGTATTCACCCGCGCTCTGAGTTTCGAATCGCAGGCGTCTTCGGCGCAAGCCCGAATTTGAGATCGGCGCTAGGCTGCGAAGGCGCACCGAAAGACTTCAAAGTCTGCGGCTTGCCAAATCAAATCTCTGAATTCGCCCTGAAACGTGTTGCACCTGCGACTCCCAAAGCAAACGCAAAACCGGGCCTAAGCTCGGCGGGGAGTGCCAATTGAAGACATCTAGCCGCGCGGGCCATATGACTTTTGTAAGAGCCGCTCTCTTAGGTGCGCTCACATCGCTTGTCATCTCCACTGGCCCCTTAATCGACAGTGCCGAAGCGAGATCAGGCACTGTGAAAAACCCCGTCTTATCCGAGATCATGTACGAGCGAAAAGGTTTGAGACACGATTACAGAATCGTAAGAGAGAGTGTCACTAAAACACGCTCAGGTCTGCCTACAAAGCCAGGTTACACGCTCATCTTCAAAGAAAACGGGCGGGTGCCGCAACGTCGAAGTCTCACTTCGACTGAAGCTTCCTTTTACTCGAATGCGATGAACCGAATCTTCTGGGCCAATGAATACGCATCAAGAAAGCCTTCGAGCGCAGCGCCTTGCCGTGAATACGTTCGGATCAAAGTCGTGGGCGACCAGACTCGAATCTGCCAAGAGAATAAAAAATTGACCGGGCAATCCTATGGCCTCTTGAACGAGCTCCGCGCAAATTTTCTAAATCGAACTCGAAATTAAATTCCGCACCAGACTGAGTGACGGATCTCGATGGATTCGTCACCCGTAGTGCTCTCATTTGCAGAGCCTATCGGCGATAAAGATCTCACGAACACTTTGACCAGGTGGTTTTTGTGAAAGCATTTTTATTTCCGGGTTTCGATTCGCTTGAAAAGTTCGATCAACGGGCGCTCTCTATCGGAGTTCCTCAAGTTCGTCTTCAAATGGATCTAGCAAACGAAATTCTAGCCCCCATTGTCGGATCGGACGTCGATCTTCAAAGTTTCACTCTTTCGGAAGATGGTGAGTTCAATCGAAATCTACCGCTCAAAATCGCAGCGAGCTTGACGGTGCAAACGGCTATTTTCGAATCGATCCGCGCGGAACTTCGAGACGAAGACCTAATCGTGGGCTGCAGTCTCGGTGATCTCGCCCGCACAGTCTGTTCAGGGATTGCAAGCTTCGAGGAGACACTCCTAGGCGGGCACCGCTTCGGTCAACTGCTCATCGAGTCAGAACTTGGCTACCTTTATCGTTGTTCGGCGTCAGACACGACTACGCGAGAAACTCTTGAAGTCAGCTTGCCGACGGACTTGTATCTCTCCGTTTATCAGACGCCGAAGCATTTCTTGATCGCAAGTCGAGATCGCACTGCAGAAGCGTGGCTCACAAGCCAGGGGTTTCGTTTCTCGATTCTAGCGGATCTTCCGCTTCATTCGCCGCTGATGTCTGCGATTTTACCACCGATGCAAAGGACGATTCGTGCAAGCTCAATTCGGCAACCGAAAGCTCGCGTCTTCTCTTCGCTTTGGCACCGTGAGATGGCGTGTGCGAATGAATGTGCTGAAGAGGCAGGTGCAAATATCGTTGAGTGCGTCGACTGGGTGCGAACGCTCGAGCATCTGGCAATCGACCAACACGTCGATGAAATCGTGAGCGTCGGGCCTGCGCCGACGCTGCTTCGCTTTGCTGAACGAGCGCCGGTCGCACGACCGTTCCGCATGCGAGACGCTTACGCTGAACTCATCGGAGCTTGCGTATGATAGCGGCGAAAAATGAACACCAAACTTCGCCGCGTTTTTTACGAGCAGCGTCTCGCTTACTTCGAGCGCCAGGCGATACGGCAGCTTTGTTAGAGCTAGGCGATTCAATTTCAACGACCCGGTGGTTTACTAGGAGCCTTCAAGTGGCGAAAGCACAAAATGGTGTCGATCTTTCGCGAGATGCGAGCGTCAGCATCCCGCAGCTCACCGAGCTTTCTCGTTACCCTGCGGAAAGCCTTGGAGCACGCTTTTCGTGTTTTATGGCCATCTATGGTTTGATGGAGTTCCGGTCGTCGAGATCGCCCTCGAATGAACGCGAGTGGCTCAGAGAGCGTTCGCGAGTCGTTCACGACCTCCTTCACGTGATCCTTGATTACGGAATCGAGGTCGAAGATGAGATCAAGCTGAACGCGCACTTGGCGTTCTCGATCGGCCTGCCGATTTCATGCTTAATCGTGGGCGGCGGCCTCATCCGCATCGCGTTCACAAAACCGAAGCGCCTCTTTGCCCTCGCACAGGATCTGCTCGCCATTCGAGCGCGTGTGCGCAACCGCCGCTGCTTGATCCTCGAACCAATCGAAGACTGGCTGCACGAACCGGTCTCGGTCGTGCAAGCGCGCTTACTTGGTTAAGAAAGCACTGAGTGACGACACATCGATTGCGCAATGTCCGCCATAAAGCGGGTGCCATTCGGTCTTGAAACCGAGATGAAGTGCTTTCGATGCCAAAGCCTCGGAGCCTTCGAAGTTGCCGTAAGCATCGTAGAGGCCGCATGAAAGATAGAGTTCTGGTTTCGGGTCTACAGACGCGATGGTTTCAAGCGGACTGAACGCCAACCATTCTTGTTCGTTTGCGACGAATTGCTTACTCATCTGAACGACGCCGTAAACGATTTTAGGGTCGGCGCCTGTACGCTCGATCGCTTTCTTTAAAGTCTCCATCGATGAAAAAGGCGAGTCCAAATACAAGCCGGGGCAGAGCGAAGCGATCTTAGAGAACTGAGCAGGCGCCGCGAAACCAAGTGTCAGCACGTTTAAGCCACCCATTGATTCCCCAACGAGAATTCGTGAGCGCGGTTTTCCGATTTTCGACTCAACCGTCTGAATGGCGCGAAGAAACTCTTCCAGCAAGCCACTCTTTTCTGCCTGCCCCTTTTTCGCAAGCAGCCAGATTGGACCGAAAGAGATTGAAACGACTTTGGGAGGTTTCACGCCCGCGCGTTGCCAAGAGTTCTGAAGCATCGCTGTAAAATAGGTGTCGTCGTTCCAAGAGTTCTCGTCGAGGTTGCGACCGTGAAGATGGTAAATGAGATCGTCGTTCACGCCATGAACTGCGGAGTAGGTGCAGTATTTGAAGTTCGGTAGCGTTTCGCAGACCTTCTCAGCCGGCGTAAAGACGACCTTTTGATCGCCCCAAGGTGAAGTCAGTTTAGCCCAAGCTGAGTAACCAACAAGCAAACAGACTGTCAGGAGAATCAGTTTCTTCTTCATAGGATCAACCTTCGCTTACGGGGTGCATGGCTGAAAGAATCTCGGCGTACGTGCGGCCTTCGATGATTTTACCTACGACAAACAAGGCACGCTGCAGTTTCTCGATGAAGTGGCCGGCTTCATTGTTGTCGATCACGATGCGTTGCGGGTGATCGACCCAGGCGTGTTTGATCCGCTCGTTGAGTTTCCACGCCTCTTCGAATGATTCGTTACGAAGTGGGTTTGTGAGGTCGTAGTAACTTGCTGGTGCTGTATCGAGGTGCAGGATCCAGTCGTAGCGTTTGATTTCGCGCTCGACGGTTGTGCCGGTTTCTTTCAGGAAGTCGGTCGCGGGCCCTGGGCCTGGCCAATAGGCAACGCCATCGAGTGAGCCCCGGTCGCAGATGATGAGGCGATCCGGATTTTCGCCAACGATCAGTTCTTCCAGTTCTCTTTGAAGGAAGTAGATCGCCTTTTGTTGATGTTGAACGCCCACAGTTGTCTTACGACGGGGCCAGCCGCCGCCGAAGACGATCGAGGCCGCCTCAGGCACGGTGATGACATGAGAAGCAAACTCTTTCTGAATGGCTG
>CAJYOV010000593.1 GCA_913776405.1 Pseudobdellovibrionaceae bacterium | reverse complement strand
GTTCGGCATTGCACCTTGCATCCAATCTAGAAGTTCAACACCGTCGCCGTTCGGCATACAGACATCTGAGAACACCATGTCGACCCGATGCTGTTTCAAGTGCGCAATCGCGTCGTTTCCGCATTCCGCGGTCGCAACCTCGCCGATTTTCGCAAAGAGTGAAGCAACGACTTTTCTAAGGACGGCATCGTCCTCGACAACTAAAATGGTGAGTGGCTGTTTCATAAATGCTCCTGAAGAACTCTTCGGAGTTGGGCAATCCCGCCTTAAGCGCGCTCAGCTTACGATTTCGCCACAAGCTGTCTCAAAGCGAGTCGGCGCAAGACTCTTGAAACTTCAGCTGGGATTAGCACGACTACCAGATTGAAAACTCAGATTACGGCGTTTAGTTCGATTGAGACGATACGAAATCGTCATCCTTTACTTTAGGCGTGGTACCAGGCAGCGTAAGTCGATGTCGGTGCCCACGCTCTCAAAAGACCTCGCAAAGGCCATCTGGATTCGTGCTCAGAGACTGGGTGAGGTATCGCCCTTCGGTTCTGGATCGAGCGCTGTGCGTAGTGCGGTAGAACATCTTGGCTACGTGCAGATCGACACGATCAATGTCATTGAACGCTGTCATCACCACATTCTCTATAACCGGATTCCAAAGTATCGGCCCCTTGATTTGCAGAAAGCTCAGTCGGTCGATCGGTCCGTTTTCGAGTATTGGACGCACGCACTGTCTTACGTGCCCGTTCGCGATTTTCGGTTCTATCGAGCGGCGATGTCTTACAAGAGAAAGCACCCGGGTGCTTGGTTTGGAGCGGCGTCAGCTGCAGACGTCAAGAGGGTTTTGAAACTCATTCGAGACGACGGTCCGATTACAATTCGAGACATCGATCAAGATGTGTTGGTTGAAAAGAATCATCCATGGGCCAGTCGCAAGCCCTCCAAGAAGGCGCTTGAGTATGCGTTTTATTGCGGCGACCTCGTCATTTCTGAGCGCCAGGGGATGGTCAAGAAGTATGAGCTGACCGATCGCCATTTTGGATGGGACAAACGACCGAAGGCGGCTACGGAATCCGAGATCGCGGCTTATAGATTAGACCGCGCGCTTAAATCGCAAGGGTTCGTGACTCTCGATTCAGTTTGCTATCTCATTCCAAAATTGAAACCGAATATTAAAAAACTTGTCGAGGCCCGTGTCAAAAAAGGCTTATTAATGCCGGTCGAAATCGAAGGCGTTGCGAAGTCGACTTTTTGGATCGAGCCTCAGACTCTTGAAGACCCACGTAATCAGTCGGCTTCTCTAGAAACTCACACGCACATTCTTTCGCCTTTTGACCCGCTGGTGATTCAAAGAAAGCGCCTTCACGCTTTCTTTGATTATGAGCATCGTTTCGAGGCCTACCTACCGAAAGAAAAGCGTGTGTACGGCTATTTCGCGCTTCCCGTGTTGGTGGACGGGAAGATCGTTGCGCTCCTGGATCTGAAAACAGATCGAGCGCAAAAGACAGTGCTTGTTCAGTCCTGGCACTGGCTTCAGAAAAAACGTGCGAGAGACCTAAAGCCCAGAGTCGAAGAAGCGTTAGGTGCCTTCGAGTCGTTTCAGCTCGGGGTTTGATTCGCAGGTTTCACGAGTTTCACGGCATCTTTTAAAACGCGCACTGTGTACGGAGATTTCATTTCAAACATTTCGCCATCGAGCGCGACGGTTTGTTGTTTGATTTTCGTTTCGATTGTCATCTCATCGGCGCAAAAGCTAATCAGCTTTTCTTCACGGGTCAGGGTTTTCGTTAAACCTCGCCAGAGAACACGCGCCATCGCCAGTCGACTCACGGGCTTTAAGAGTAGCACAGCCAATTTGTGCTGATCGATGCATCCCGCTACCTTCAATTTTAAGTTCTCAAGTTGAAGCGCGTTGTTGCCTACGAAGATGAGCGGCGTCTTTAAACGTTCGATTTCAGGCGCGCCGTCAATGTGAACGTGGAGATTCCGATGTCGACTCAAGAGTGTGTTCAAAGTCGAAACCAGCGACACGAAGCGGAATCGACCGAAGACTTTACGTTTTGCTTCTCGTTCTTCGATTGAGCGTGCGTAGAGACCGAGGCTCGCATTGATAACAAAGACGCGCCCATTAATTTCACCGAGCTGAACGGGCTGTGCTTTCTCTGTGAGCGCAATGCGGATCGCCGCTTCTGGGTCGAGTGGAAGACCGTGTGAACGGGCAAAATAGTTAAACGTGCCAGTTGGAATCGCGGCGAAGCTCGCTTTTGAACCTCTTAAAACTTCTGCGACGGTTCTCAGTGTGCCATCGCCGCCGGCTGCGACAATGATATCGTTTTCATCGACAGATTTATCCACAGCCTCTTTTGCACGTTTGGCTAGATCGCGAGGATGATCGACATCGTAGATGCTTAATTCGGCACTGAGCTCATCACACATCTTGCGCGCGAGATCGGGCAAGCTTGCGCCATTTCCGCGGCCGGAGCGTGAATTCGCAATGAGATGTAAGCGTTTCGATGACAAAACTCAGGACTCCAATTTCGCAGCTTTAGAAATGACCGACTTAAAACATCAGCCGACGTCCGGAACGTCAATCGGCTTTCTCGGTGCTCGAGGCTCTTCGGGAACTTGCCAGAAAATATAAGCGGACGTGCACGTGATTGCACCCATGCACAGAAACGTAGCATGAAACGCCGACAGGGTGCCGAAGCTTTTAAGCTGGACCATAAATGTGTTCAAAAGTGCGCCAGCTGTTGCAACGGCAAGACTCATCGCAAGCATTTGAACCATCGAGAACAGGCTGTTGCCACTACTCGCATAAACGGGATCGACGTCTTTAAGTGTTACCGTATTCATCGCTGTGAATTGCATCGAGTTCACAAGGCCGAAGAAGACAAGTTGAATGACTTGAATCCAAAAAGGATGCGTCGGCGAAAACAAGGCGAAGCTTGCGATCGATAACCCCACAAGGAAGGTGTTTGCAGTCAAGAACAGGCGATAGCCTGTGCGTTGAATGATCGGACTCACCAAGCGCTTTGCAACGATGGATGAGATCGCGATCGGTAACATGGTAAGCCCCGCTTGTAGTGCCGAATAGCCGAGTGTGAGCTGTAAAAGGAGCGGAATCAGAAATGGCATCCCGCTGCTTCCAATACGCGCGAAGAGGTTGCCAAGAATTCCGATCTTATAAGAGGTCTGACGGAAAAGTCGGAGGGGAAAGAGTGGGTCAGGTGTTTTAGTTGCGTGAATGAAGTAGCTCGCAAGAGCAGCGAACGCGGCGAACATCAAGATCAGAACGATACCGGTCGAAAACCCGAGTTCGGACAAACCCTCAAGTGCGAGCGAAAGACAGAGCATTGTCAGCGAAAGTTGGATAAAGCCTGCGCCATCAAAAGCTGCGACCCGCGGTGCTCGAATGTCTGGCATAGCGATGGCCGTAGCAACGATGCCGATCAGTCCGATAGGGATATTGATCAAGAAGATCCAATGCCATGAAATCGCCTCTGAGAGGTAACCGCCCAATGTTGGCCCTACGAGCGGGCCGATGAGGCCAGGAATCGTGACGAAACTAATCGCTGGCAGAAACTTAGGCCCCGGAAATGCGCGAAGGATCGTGAGTCGCCCTATGGGTAAAAGCATTGAGCCGCCAGCGCCCTGTAGAACCCTTGAGGCGACAAGTTCGGGGAGCGATTGCGAAAGCGAACAAAGAAAAGAACCGAGACTGAAAATGACGATCGCTGCCAGAAAGGTTTTCTTCGTCCCGAACCGATCCGCAAACCAACCCGAAGCAGGAATGATGATCGCAAGAGTTAACGAGTACGCTAGGATCACCGAGTGCATCGCGAGCGGGCTCTCGTTCAAGCTTCTCGCCATGGAAGGTAGAGCCGTATTCACGATCGTAGAATCCAAAGTTTCCATAAAGAAACCGATCGCAACCAGCCAGAGAAGAATTTGGTTTTTGCTTTCAGATTGAAGGGGAGCTGTTTCCATTTACTCAGTCGATTCTAATTTTTTGAGATCCAAATTTCTTAGCGCGGGTGACGTCATCGAGATGAAACCGACGGTTATAAGGCACATGATGCCGCCAAAATAAACGGCCGGCACTGTGCCAAAAAGCTTCGCTGCGAGACCCGATTCAAATTCACCGATCTCGTTCGAAGAGCCGATGAAGATCGAGTTCACGGCTGAGATCTTGCCGCGCAGGTGTGCCGGCGAACAGAGTTGAACAGCCGCATTGCGAATGACGGCGCTCACGCTGTCGAATGCACCGCTTAAGGCGAGCGCGGTTAGGGAAAGCAGGAAGCTTCGGCTTAAACCGAAGACCAAAATACAAACGCCGAAGCCGGTCACGCAACTGAGCAACCAGCGACCCGAGCGGCCCGGTAACTCTCTTCGACTTAGGTACAAGCTCATGAGTGTTGCGCCAACGGCCGGGGCCGCACGTAGAGCTCCAAGTTCCTTTGGACCCACGAGCAAGATGTCTGTCGCGAAGATCGGTAGAAGTGCGGTCACGCCGCCGAAGAGAACCGAGATCATGTCGAGCGAAAGAGCCGGCAGAAGAATCGGATGTTTGAACACGAACTTGCCGCCAGAGAGAAGTTCTTCTGAGATCGATGTGTGTATCGCTTGCGTCTCGGGCGGCGAAATTCGCTGACGAATTAAAAGCATCGAAGTCGATGCAGCTAGAAGCATAAGGCAAACAAGGCTTGATGAAGCGACGGCGCCGAAGAATCCGAAGATCAGACCGCCGGCTGCAGGCCCCGCGACACGTGCAACCTGCATCGCTGACGTCATCATCGCGGTCGCGTTGAGCAACTTTGATCGTTCAACCATGCGAGGGACAGATGCAAAAATAGACGGCTGAGAGAATGAGCGCGCAAGGCCGGTCAAAAACGACGCAGAGTAAAGCATTGTCACCTGCCCAAAGAGGGTCAGGCGATCGGCGAAGAGATGCTCGATCAAAACGACAAGGCCCGACAGCAAGCTTATGTACATCACGCGCCGGTAGATCACTAGCGGTCTTGATCGGTCTACAATATAGCCCGCAAACACTGCGAGACCGATAGCTGGAACCGCCTCAGTCAAGCCAATTAAGCCTAAAGCCAAAGGGTCTTTAAGAAGTTCATAAATACGCCAGCCGAGCACGACCGCTTGCATTTGAACGGCAAACGTAAAGAGAAATCGAGCGCTTACGAGCTTCTTGAAGTCGGCCGGCATGACTTTAGTTTTAGCTTGAATTCTCTCCAAAACGCCACGGACTTATCGCAATCGTGCGAGGGAAATCAAAACTCCACATATGAGATGTTGGACCTTAGCCATCCGGCTTTCTTTTTACGAAACTAAGGAGTTACTGAATGAAATTGTCTTTCAAGACGCTCGTTGCAACTGCAGTCGTCGCTCTCTCTGTAGGCTCGCTCGCTCA
>CAJYOV010000592.1 GCA_913776405.1 Pseudobdellovibrionaceae bacterium | reverse complement strand
TATCTCGCCAGCGAACAGCCTAACTGCTCAGCATCTAGCTAGAGTTTACGCTTCCTCAACTAGCTCGACACTTTCGATCGTGAACGCTGCAACACCGTTGTCGGCATCCGCTACCTACGTATGGAATTATCATTGTGTGCAATAAGTAATAGCGACGCTTATAGAGCTCGCCGACATTTGCACGAAGCGGAGTTTCCGAACGCTCTCTGTGTTGAAGACTCCGGCCAGCTTTCTAAAGCCGTTCTCTTCGGTCCAAGAAGTATGGAAACGCGCTTGAATTCGGATACTTGCTGCGTGGTACGCATTTGTAAACAGGCAGCCCACTCTCTTTCAATGCCTCGATGTTTTCCGTTTTCAGAGCGTCTCCGAAGTCCGGACCTTCGCAGTTGACCAGAAAGAATTCAACATCGCTAAGGTTGAGCTCTCCCCAGATCTGCGCTTCAAAATAATGGTCGGCTTTCTCGGGATTGGTCTGACGGACATTAAGCGTACTCGCAGTGCCAATCTTCGCTCCCAATACGAGCATCGAATCTCCAGCCGTGAAAGTCGCTCGATCTTTCACGTTTGAGCGTAAACTAGCAAACACATTCCCATATCTGCCTTCAATTCGGAGAGCGGGAAACGCCGAAAGCTTTTCGAGAAAGGGATCGTCGCGATCCAAGTCCAAATTAAGATATGCGTACTTGGGGCGCAGAACGTTCACGCGTGAGGACAGCCTTGCGTCCCTTGGTATCCGTAGATCGAGCATTTTGTCTTCAACGATCGCGCGATGTTTCCTATCGAGATTTATCGAGTGGTTGACTTGGAATTGATTTAGAAAACCGTGCTGCCTGATCGAAGCAAAATACTGGAAGGGGAAGGCCAATACGATCTGCGAATGCTGATAGAAATCAAAGCGATGCTCGCTACGCCTGGCATTTGAAGCGTCTTCTTTGAGAGATTTTCTTTTCACGAGTGCTCTGGCTAGCTCGCGAGAGTCGGCCTCTTCGATCAAGCTCTTCGGCACGACCTGACCGGCTTTGAGTCTCAAAACCGTTTCGAGAGTGTCTGACGAAGTGATCGAGAAAGCCTGAGTTGAGATTGAAATAAGGATTGGAAAGATGAGACCAAGAGAGAATTTGAAAGTCTTCATACAGATTTTGAGAGCAAAGGTTGTGCCTTGACTGAAGCCGACAAATCTTAAAACCTCAGTTCGCCGTAGCGTTCAAGATTTCGATCGACTCTACAAGTTCCGAAAGTCGATGACGTGTTTCGCCCAATCTGACTTCATAGAACACGATAGAACACGACACAGTTCGTTCGATTAAAGCTTCTCACTTTTTCTACGAAGATAGCCTGCATCGATTTTCTTCGGCCAGCGTCGTGGAAGAATTTGAGAAATAGATCAATTACGTTAGACTGATCAAATGATTGATGACCACGACTATCGCGCCTACTTGCAGCGCGAATTGCACAGACGTCAGGACAAAAACCCATCTTATTCTTTGAGGGCCTTTGCCCGCGATCTAGGAGTATCGCCTTCAAAGATTAGTGGAATTCTGTCCGGATCCACGGGTCTATCAGCGAAAGCTGCGCTCAGCATCGCTCTGCATCTGCGATTGAGTGAGCATGATCAGCAGATATTCGTCTCTCTGGTGGAAAGCCAGCATGCTAGGAGCAAAAAGCGAAGAGAAGTCGCGGCCGTCAAAGTTTTCCATCTGCGCGCGCTCGAAAGCGCGGCCCTTCTCCCGCGAATATACGACAAGCAAGAGTTCTGGAAATATTGGCTAGCGACACTGACGGCTGACATTGAAAGCTTCGAGCGGAATTCTGCCGAGAGCGCTCGAATGCTTAAAGTGGATGAACAGCTTCTAGATCGCATGTACCAGTTTTTAGAGGCGCACCATTGGCTCAGACTGAATTCGGACTCGACGGTAGACCACGGCGAATCATACGGGAAACGTAGATGGCTTTACAATTTCTGGAGTGAAGAGGATATCGCGAACCACAACGTTATCCGAAATCTATTGGTGCAAGCTGTAGAGGCGGTCGAACAGAAGCCAGAGGCATGCGCTCTCCCTATATTCGGGGCTCTAGCGATTCCGGAAGCTGCGTCTCACGAATTCAGAGAAATGGCGAATGAGTTCGTGGATAAGTTGCTGAAAAGATTTGGTGGCGTAAAATCGAGCGCGAAAGACGTTCAAATAGTTTCTCTGATTACTTTTCCAGCTTTTGACCTGTGATCTGGCAGTAAGAGCAGTACGCGGTCGTTTGCGATTCATTCATAGAACATCATGGAACACAATGTTTCCGCCGCTAGGGCTCGGCAACATCTGCGATTTGACAGGATTGACCTGAAAACCATTAGTTAAGGCGTCTTTAACTAAATGGGGAATGGTTATGCGAATCTGGTTGGTAGCTCTGCTGATTGTAGCCGCTTGCGAAGCATCTGCGACTGTGCGCATAGGTAACGGAGGTCACGTCGTAGTCTGTGGCCTTGAAAGCGGGAAAACATATAGGCTGCTTGACCTTTTTGTTCGAGAGAAAAATGCAAATCCGTATAACAAAGATTACGGGCCGCAGAGTCTAGACCTCAAAACTCGGGTCCGTTACCTTATCTCTAAGCTCGAAAAGCACAACCCCGCGCGAGCCGAAGCGTACGTCAAAGTTGCAGACTCGTTTTTGAAGAGTGTGTCTTTCACGGATGTCGAATTGCCGGCGACTCACGAAACTGAAGGCATTAAAGTCGACAAGCCATGCGTCATTCGTCAGGCAGTCGTTCAGATCCCTGACTCGAGCGGCACTTCAAGTTCAAAGCTGATTATCTCGAGACCGATTTTCAACCACTTGGACGACAACGAACGAGCGGCATTAATTGTACACGAAATCTTGACCAACGAGGTCCGACAGACGGCCGGCTCAGATTCCAAAATCTTAGAATTCACAGCTTTGATAGTTTCTGAAGAGATCTCTCGGATGAGTTTGAAAGAATATGTTCAAGCTCTTTGCCGCTTCAATTGGTTCTCATTCGAATACAATCGTATAATCTTAAGTCTCCACGATTTGAGTGGCGAAAAGAACGAGCCCGTGTTTCGCGGTGAAAACTTGGTTTCTGCCTACGCGAATCTCGGAACAGATTTGGTTTTATCTTTTGGAAAGTTCAGTGTTCAGGGGCCTGTTGAGTTTTTCGAGAGTGGAAGTGTTCGAAGTTTTCGAACGTCAAACTTCATCACCAAATCGAAGTACGATGTTGTGCCAGCGGGCTCGCGTGTTTTTTTGAACGAAGAAAACACGAAAATTCTGAGCGCAACTTCTGCCGGACGCGCATCCGATTGGATAGACCGGTGAGAACGTATCTTCGTTTCGCGACCGGACTGGGTGAGTTTCTAGAGTCTGAATATCAGCATCGTAAAGCTAAAAACCCTTCCTATTCCTATCGAGCCTTCGGCCGCGATTTAAAGTTAAGTCCATCTCATCTCAATGGAATTCTGCACAAGAAAGCAGGCCTGTCGCACGAGCGGATCTCAAGCCTGTCTTCGTTCTTGCGACTTAGCGAGGAAGAACAAGACTATCTGTGGGCTCTGACGGAACAGGAGTTTGCAAAGGCGAAAGCCGTTAAGAAAACTGCGGTCCAGAGGCTAGATGCTTTACGGGGTAAACAAAAAGAACGCGTACTCTCGAGCGAAGAATTAGAATCCGTCGTCATCGATTGTATTGGATGAAGTTCGTAGATTCTGGTTTATCTGTGAGAGACGAATATTCAAAAACTTTGAATGTGAATCGGCCGACAGCGAAACTAGGCGGTCGCGATTCGTTCAAGAAATTGGATGGTGTTCAGATTTTTTGAATAAGTCCGAGCTGGGCGGATTCACAAAGCCATTTATTCAAACAAAAAGCCGCTGTCAGATGACTAGCGGCTTTCGGAAAACATATTGAAACGAAATCTAGTGTCATTGATACAGCCTCCCAGATCAGTCGCGACTTAACTCATCGCAAATATAAACGCTTTTGAGAAAATTCCGATGCCGAATTTTTGTTTCGAGCAGGTCGATGGCGCTTCCGACGCCCGCTTTAACGATCATTTCAATTTCAGCAGAGCACCGCAAATTAGGTCGACGCTTACAGATCGCTAGCCGTTGATTTATTGAACGCGCTTAGCTGATTTCGGGGCTTCAGATGGTTTAGTTTCGAAACACCACGCTTGTTTTCTCGCTTCCGCTGAATCCACAGAGTTTTCGATATGTTGCGCAAGCAAGTATCGGGTGTCCATACATCCATACCGCAGGTATATTGATTAAATGTCAGATTACGAGCGGATTGAAAAAGTCATTAGATGGCTTGAGAAAAACTACGCCTCCCAGCCCTCACTTGTAGAGTTATCTAAAGTTGCAGGGGTTAGCGAGTTTCATTTCCAACGCCTCTTCAGTCGGTGGACCGGGACGACGCCGAAATCCTTTGTGCAGTACTTAACGGCAAAACACGCCAAGCAGTTGCTTGCCGACTCAAAGGACGTACTTTCAGCTTCGCTTGAATCTGGTTTATCGGGACCAGGTCGATTGCATGATCTCATTATCTCGATTGAAGCAGTAACCCCCGGAGAGTTCAAAGCAAAAGGTGCCGGCGTGGAGATTCGCTACGGAGTTCAGAAGACTCCGTTCGGAGATTGTCTCATCGGGCTCACCAGTCGCGGAATATGCCACCTCGCTTTCCTTAACAATGATGCAGATGAAGCAGTTGCAGAGCTCAAAGCAAATTGGCCGAACGCAGAGTTCAAACTTTCTAGGACTGAGACCGCAAAAATCGCCAAAAGGATTTTTGGAAAATCAGGCAAAGGAAAAATATCGCTCCTTCTGAAAGGTACGGCTTTTCAGATTAAAGTTTGGGAAGCACTTCTTCGCATTCCCGAAGGGGCAGTCGTTTCGTATTCAAATCTTGCTGCAATTGCAGGAAACGCCAGTGCCTCAAGAGCGGTCGGCTCCGCTGTCGGAAGAAATTCAATTGCCTATTTAATTCCATGTCACCGAGTCATTAAAGAAACCGGGGCGATCGGCGAATATCGCTGGGGATCTTCACGTAAGCGGGCGGTACTTGCATGGGAACAAGCACGAAAGGAAACAAACATATGAATCAAACTTATGAAGCACTCGATGTTGCATTTAATGGCGCAAAAAAGTGGCTTAGCGGTCTAGAGGATAGGTCGGTCTCAGCAACCGCAACACTAGAGTCATTACGGGAGAAAATTCATGGTGAACTACCAGATAGAGGCATGGATAGCACGGCAGTGGTCGAGCGTCTGATTGATGTCTCAAAAGGTGGTCTCCATGGGAGTGCAAGTGGCCGCTTCTTTGCTTGGGTCATTGGTGGCGCCACACCTTCTGCGCTTGCGGCAGATTGGCTGACATCGACTTGGGATCAAAACGCGGCTCTCTACGCTTGTGGCCCCGCTGTCAGCGTTATTGAAGAAACTGCTGGCGAATGGATTAAAGATCTCCTGCACCTTCCGGAAGAATGCTCTTTCGCATTTACGACCGGATGTCAGCTCGCTCATTTTACTTGCTTAGCAAGCGCTAGAGCTGCGGTTTTGAAAGCAAAAAGATGGAATATCAATGAAGATGGCTTAGTCGGATCGCCAGCCATTCGAGTTCTTACAAGCGAGCATCGGCATGGCTCTGTTGACCGAGCAGTTCGATATCTTGGCCTTGGCAACAAATCTCTTCGCGCAATACCAACAGACAGCGAAGGGCGAATTGAAATTTCGAATTTCGAAGCGGTCTTAAGTGAATCCGATCAACCGACGATTGTCGTTCTAAATGCAGCAGACTTAAACATCGGTGCTTTTGATGCGTTTGATGAATTAATTCCGATAGCCAAACAGCATGGTGCCTGGGTCCATATTGATGGTGCGTTTGGGCTTTTTGCAAGAGTGTCAGAAAAGCTTCGGCATCACACAAAAGGAATTGAACTCGCAGATAGCTGGGCAACCGATGGTCACAAATGGCTGAATGTTCCGTTTGATTGCGGGATTGCAATTATTCGTGACCGGCAAGCGCACCGCGAAGCGATGACAATTAGTGCTTCCTACATCGCTGCTGAATCGCAAGCTCGCGATCAAATTGACTGGAATCCAGAGTGGTCAAGACGAGCGAGAGGCGTACCTGTTTATGCGGCCCTTCAGGAGCTTGGAAGAGAAGGCGTTGCCGCCATGATCGAGCGATGCGTACAACACTGCCATGAAATTGTATTAGGCATAGGGAAATTGCCGAACACGAAAATTTTATGGGAGCCTCAACTGAATCAAGGTCTCATTAGATTTTTTGACGCCTCACCGAATGCGACCGAAACTGACCACAATAGAAGAACAGATGAAGTTATCGCGGAAATCAATAAAGAAGGTACGGCTTTCTTTTCGTCGACCACTTGGAGGGGCCTGAGAGCGATGAGAGTCAGTGTTGTGAATTGGCGGACTTCAGCGAATGATGTTCACCGCACTGTTGAGTCGGTAAGGAAAGTCCTTCGTTAATTTGTTTTGCGTCGATTTGAAAGTGTTCCTCTAGAAGCCCGCTGGTCGGAAGACTTAAGTATGTAGATCAATAATCAAACATATATAATTTATTATCTTTAGCGCGCGAGTTTACGTGCGGCGATTTTTTCTTAATCAAGTGGCTTTATTCAGTCTTTTGCAATCAGCTTAAGGCTACGAAAAGATAACTTCGAGCCGCCTGAAACTGGATCTCTGACTTCTTTTTGGATTACCAGTTCTACGCCTGATGAAGGAGATGCGACATTTCGGGAGAATTTTACTGTGCGTTTTTCGATCAAGCGCCCGGTTTCTGATTTCGTCTGTTCAGTCCACATACCAAAGTTCATATCTCCGGTGATGTAAGTCAGAGGATTTGCGGACGCACCTGATTCTTCAAGCTTGATCCTTGTGGACCCCTGCTGTGAAATCTCGATTAGCTCAATCGTTCCCGCAGACTCGCGAAGTTCAATTCTCGATGTTTGTGCACAAGATGTTGTTGGGCGACAAGCTTCAGCGCTTACATCGTAAACTCCGACAAACTGATGCAGATAAAATGTCTCAGCGAGAGCCGAATTGGTGAGTGCAAGAACAGCCGCAAATAAGATCAATCTCATGAGATCCCGTTCTGCTCGGCATTTAGCTTTGATTCATGCCTAGAGTCAATTTTCAACCGCCGTCGTCGCGGAGTAAAAATCGGTCGCAAAAGGAATGTCTCCTAAAGCCCTCTAAAATCGCTCTAATGAGCATTTTGAAGCGGGAGATCCCGCCTGGCCAGGTTTCCTATG
>CAJYOV010000591.1 GCA_913776405.1 Pseudobdellovibrionaceae bacterium | reverse complement strand
TTTCGATTGAAAATAAAGCGCTTATTGTTGTCGCGCATATTGCGAGCGATTGATTTCGCTCTGCGAATGCTTTCACTTTGAATATTGCGTTTCGTCGTTTGAACGATTGGCACAATCGAGAGGCCCGTGACGACAACGATGTAGATACCCACAAGGGCTGCGAGAGCCCAACGGTACGGCATCGTTTGCGCAATCGCGTAGACGCCTGGCATTGCGACGTTATCGATGTACGCTTGAGCGTTGCCAATCAGGTCGTTCGCAACGACTGGCGATGGCGCTGGATCCGGCTCAATTGCCGGTTCGAGGCTCTGGCCCTGCATGTTCTGCAGATGAGGTTGGAAGCCGCCCGGTACACCAACAGCCATTTGTGGATCATAGACTGCGGGTGCCTGAGCTTGGTGAAGGCGAACGGCCGCGTTTCCTGCCCAGGCAGGAATTCCGCCAACTGGTCCCGACGCCGGCATCGAATTCGGCGACTGAAGCTGTGCCTGATTCGAGATCTGCATGACGTCGAGAAGAACGTCGTGAAGACCAACTTTATCGCCCGGATTCAATCTTTGGTTTTGAATTCGCACACCGTTTACGAACGTGCCGTTTCGCGAATCCATATCGGAGAGGATGATCTTGTCATTGGTGATCAAAATCGTCGCGTGTTCCTTCGAAACGGAGTTCGAAGCGATCTTGACGTCGCAAGCAGACCCTCGCCCAAGGGTGTGTTTCCCTTCGGCGAGAGGGACGATCAGTCCAGCTTGAGGTCCGGTGAGGATTTTAATCGCCCACATGTAACACGTCTCCGACTTTCAATTCAGACGGCACGGAGCCAGCTGTAAATTCAAAAGCACTTGTAGCGCCGAGAGTGGGCCACGTAATCCGCCAAGGTTTTAAATTACGAACGACAGAACGAACTTTCATCTGGTTGTCGACGAAAATGACATCGATCGGAAAGCGCATGAAACACGTATGAACACTGTTGCATGCGGCAAGCTTCGTCCCTTGAATCAGCAGCGTCTGACCTTTAGGAAGTTCACGTCGGCCCATAAGACCGATCGTTCGCTCCATAAAAGAAACCGCGAAGCGAACGTCGTTCGCAATCACTGCATTTCCTTGTGTGGTGTTCATCAGTTGTTTCGCCATCATTTGCCCGCCATGAAGTTCAGCGCGACTGGCGCAAAGACCATGATGAAGACCGCAGGTAAGATGAAGATCATCAGCGGAATCAAAATTTTCTGAGATGCTTGCGCGCCCGCTTTTTCGGCGCGGACAAAACGCTCCAAGCGCATTTGGTTCGACTGATCTTTCAAAACTTTCGCGATGCTTGCACCCGTTGAATCGGCATCGATGACGACATTCACGAAACTTGAGATTTCATTCATGTCGAGGCGGTCTGAAAGTCCGCGAAGGGCTTGCGCTCTCGAAGCGCCGAGAGTGATGTCGCGAAGGACGCTGTTGAGTTCTTCGGCAAGCACACTTTTGCCGCGTGTGCGGTCGACGATGCGTTGAATGCCACCTTGGAAATCGAGGCCGGCTTCAGTCGCAAGCGCTAACAAGTCGATGAAGAACGGCAAATCGCTTCGCACGGCTGTCTGGCGCATGTTGCGATTGGCTTTCGCGTGTGACACAGGGATGTTCCACCCGAAGAGCGCAAAGCCCACAAAGATGAACCAAGGGTAGTCGTACTGAAGCGCAAAGTTCAGAACGAACAAGACAACAGGGAACAGGATGCCCCAGAGAATTTGCATGCCGATGAATTCGTCGACGTTTAACTCTGCGGAGAGGCCACTGGTTTTCAAAAGTTTTTCGATGGTCTTACGCTTACTTGGATTCTTAAGTCGCTGCGCCCATTGAATCGTGAACTGATGCGTAACGGAGCGTGACCACTCGATCAAACCTGATTTGGATTTTTCTGGCTCCGAGCCTGTCGCCCACGAAAGTGCTTTCTCGCCTTCGTTCTTAGCGAACAAACTCGAGACGAAGAAATACACCGAGACCCCGATGATCAGGATGTAAATCATTGGAAGTAAATTGCTTTCCAACATCAGCAGCTCCATGATGTAAACGACTTATGCG
>CAJYOV010000590.1 GCA_913776405.1 Pseudobdellovibrionaceae bacterium | reverse complement strand
CGGCTTCGGCAATTGCCATGATGCCGTCCATGTAGGCCGGCGTGAGATTTGGCGAGAAATTCTTACCGTACGTCTTACTCGTTTCAGCCGTGATATTTTCAAGTGCGGAGGCCACGCGCGCATCGGTCACGAGCTTAGAGCCAAAGACAGTCTCGAGCGACGCACGCAGCTCAAGCTTCGTCAAACGGCGTGAGGTTGTATCGCCCAATCCTCGCGTTGACTCTGTACAGGTCAATCGTTCACTGAGCCCATTCCGAATTGTAGTCGACGCGAGCTCGTCAAAACCAAACGGCGTGAAACCAGGCGCGCAGTTCTGAAACATCAGAACCGACGAGGCGAGGACGACGAGCAAAGTTCCAGAGCGAAAAAGAGGCGTGCGAGAAATGAGCATGAAAGCCTATCGGGACGAAGCTGCCTCAACTCAAGAAATGTGATGAATTTCAGCAGCTTAATTCGCTTTTAAGGTGTGGCAAGACCGCCACGCCTATCGCGAGAGCGGCGAGCCTAACACTTCGAAAAGAAAGGCTGTCTCATTTTGAAAATGAGACCGAACCAAGTTGCTTATTCGAGGCGAACCCCCTACACCCTAGCGACGTTATGACTGAGTCTTCTCGCTACTCGCTTGATCGAGTCCTTAATGAAAAATACCAAGCACGCAAAGCGCTCGACGAACGGTTTTCGATTCGCGCTTTTGCGGGCGAGCTGGGCATCAATCACAGCACACTGACTCAGATCATGAAGCTCAAGCGACCGATCACGGTCGATCATATCCGTAACTTAAGTGGCAAGCTCGGGCTCTCGCGTGAACAGATTGTCTCTTTGATCGAACATCACACGCAAGATCGCGCAGCCATCAGTCTCGAAACAATCACGGACACGGCGTTTCGCGGTATCAACGACTGGCGCTATGATGCCATCGCGGACTTCCTTAACGGGAGTGCTGTGACGGATGTCGATCTCGATCAGGTTGCAAAATCGCTAAGACTCACACGCGAAGAATTCGATCGGTATTTCGAGTATCTGAAGATCCATCAGCTGCTCACGATCGAAGATGGTAAGTACGTCGATCATTTCGAGTACGCATCAAATATTTCAAAACTCTTCGACAGCTCCGAAGAATCGAAAGCGTACCAAGAAACGCTTCTTGAAACTTCGATGGAAGCCATTCGTGACGTTGAGCCGACCGATCGAAATCATACTTCGATCATTCTCCCGATCGATGTCGACGACCTGCCAGCGCTTGTCCAATTCTTGAAAAAGTCTCGGCAGTCGATTGCTGCCAATTTTCACCGGCCGGAGTCACCGAAGCGCGCGCTCTACGCACTTCAGATCTCCCTTTTCCCTCTTGAAACTCTGAAGGCGTAATCGCGTGAGGTCGTCGTTTATGAAATCCAACCCGAAATCTATGTTTGTACGGACGATGATGGCTATGTTCATGGCGTTACCCGTGGCGACGACGCTTGTTTTCACTCAATCGGCCTTGGCCGGTGTGAAAGAGCGCGGCGGCGGCAATGTGACGGCTGACGGCAAGCTTGCGGACCTCGAGTTTGTTCGCTCAGCGACCCCACTTACTCAAGAGGTCGACGCACTTCTGGCCGAGCCTCTCGAACAGCTTCTTCCGGTGGCGCCTGAGTTTGCGGCCCTGTTGTTTACAAAAGGTCTCAAGGGCGAAGAGACTCGGTACTTCCTAAGCGCACACGAAATTTCCGACTCGGATTGCGCCCTTCAATCACCTGTGAAAATCGCGACGCAGATCGCTGCTTGCAATATCAAGATCAGCCCCGCTCTATCGGAAGTCTACGTGTCAAAGAAAGTTTGGGATTTAGCTTCTGAAGACGCGCGCCTCGATCTCGTCGTGCACGAGCAACTGCGTTCGCATCAGCTTCGTCTCGGCGCAAGCTCTGATGTTCCCCTCTTCCGATTGACAGCAGCGGTGCTCGAGTTTCTCGCGCGTGCCTCAGCCGCTGACACTACGGTTCTCGAAGAAGAAACGCTCGCTCGCCGCATTCTGCAAACGTCGCTCGAAGGCGGATTTGGCGCCTATTCTCTCGG
>CAJYOV010000589.1 GCA_913776405.1 Pseudobdellovibrionaceae bacterium | reverse complement strand
GCTCTCTGATCATGCCTTGCACGTTTGAGCGCCCTCACTTCCAAAGCTGACGAGCGAGCTCGCGTAGCGCAGGACTCTCAGATCTTGAGCTCTCAGATGAGATGAACAAGTTCGAGAACGTTAAGGAATCGGGAACTGCTTTTGAGGCGGTTCCTTCTTCCGGTCGAATCCATCGTTCAGGTGAGGGTGCGCAAACTGAGTTTGGTCTGGCCGATCTCGCGATCGAAGATGACTCAGAATTGACTGAAGGCGCAGATTTCTCTTCCGAAGATGCGGCGAGTTCGTTTTCAGATTCTGAAGATGCTGACTTTGAATTCGGCGGGGCTGTCACAGACGAGAAGTCTTTGCCAGACGCTCCGGTTGAAGCTGACGGCGCATTGATCGCAGATCTCCAATCAATTCCCGAAAAAATGGCGTTCAAGATTGGCGAAGCCGCAGAGATGGTCGGTGTGAAGCAGTATGTGCTTCGTTACTGGGAATCTGAGTTTGATATGCTTCGTCCGCGTAAGTCTCGAAACGGTCAGCGGGTCTACAGCCGCCGAGACGTCGAATGCGCCATGATGATTAAGAAACTTCTCTATAACGACCGCTTCTCAATCGAGGGCGCACGTCATGCGCTGAAGCAGTTGAAATCGAACGTGAAATCCATCGTTCAAGAAGAGAAGACGTCGCAAGTGATGGCGCGCACGCAGCGTACGGCCGTTCAGCACTTGAATGATCTTGTCGAAGAGATTCGACGAATTCGCGCAGCGCTTTAAGTTTTTCTAATCTTGGGGCTTCGTTCGAAGCCCGCGTCTCACGAACTCCAAGCAATCTCGAAAAGCACTTCGTAGCCAAGATGATCCGACAGGGTTTTGCCTTTGTGTTGCTCGGTGAAGTTTCGTTCTACTTCGACCGGCCGAATGCGAACCTTCTTTCCGCTCGCGTAGAAAAAGTGGTCCATTGAGTTTTCGTAGATCCAAAGCGGGTTTGTGCCGTCTTTGATTTTGCATTCGCTTCGAGGTGCGCGGCATTCAGCGCCGACGTCCTGAAGCTCTGAGAGATCGACAAAATATTTGTGTGACGCGCGGATCGATGGCTTCGAGTTGAAGTCGCCACCGAAGATCACGGCGCGGTAGGGATCGTTGTAATTCACGTTCGTTCTCAAGAAGTAGTTGAGCCACTGAAACTGATTCTCGCGAATCGCTTCGTATTTCGGTTCGGCTTGCGTGTGTGTGTTGAGGATCTGCAAGTCGAACGGCATTCCCGGAATTCGAACAGAAACGTACTGCGCGCCTTTATTCGCGAAGCAGTCAAACGTACCGCAAGAATTGCTGGGGAAATTCATCCTCTCGGTTTTCTTGAACGGGAATTCGCTCATCACGTAGATGCCGCCGTTTAAAAGCTTGCCGAATTTCTTGCCGTTGGGATTTATGCCTTTCGCGCTCGGCCCTTTATGCAAATAGGGGTAGCCGGACTCTTTGTGAATCTCGAGTGTCGGGCTGATGAAGGCTTCTTGAAGCAGAACGATGTCAGGCGCATCGTGCGCGCGGCGACGTTCCGCGAGAAGTTTTCCGATTACCGGAAAGCGGCTCTTCTTGTAGCTGTTGATGATGCTAGGGAGACCCTTCACGTTATAGGAGAGAATTCGTACATAGGCTTTGCCAGATTTCTGCGATTTCGATGTTTGCACGGTCGCGGCTTGCGCGGGTGTCGGTGCTACCGCAAGGAGTGTCATTGCGAGCGTTGCGAGTATCAGTGCGCATTTCTGGGTGCGTTTCTGGTTCCGTTTCTGGTTCCGTTCCTGGGGGTTCGCTAGCGCTCGATGCGCAGGAGCTTGTGAGAGGGACTCGGCTCGCATTGTTGAAGTTTGAAGGCGGCCAATTCGAGAACGCGGCGTGCGTGTCGACATATTCGGTGGTCCCCACATCCTGTGGTGTTAGACAAATTCAGTCTGATTTTGTTAATTGCTTACTTCTATTGAAACGTAGGCAGACGGACTCTCACAAGCTGACCGACGGTCGGGGCTGGGTTCGCGAGCTGGCCAATCGGGCCCTTTGTATGTCATGCCTTCGAGTCCAGCTGCGATCGCGCGGCTCGTGTCGTGCTCGGGTAAGTTGATCGAAGCGAAAGCTCGCATGCAAGACGTTGGACTCGAGAGATCCCATTCGTTAATTAGCGGACTTTCGCTCTGGAGAGTTGGATGTCGAGCTCGACTTCTGTGAGCTTCAGCCTTTTTGTTTCATCAAAAGCGGGAATCGTAGTTTCGGGCGCATCACCGGTCGCACGGCTGTGCTCGATCGCGATCGGTCGATGCGAAGGCTGAATCGCCTCCGATTTCAGGGCCGAAGTGTACGCCACCACATGCATGGACGCCGTCAATCCCAACGTCCCAATCGCGTAAGAAACTCGGCGCAAATCCATCAGCGTCCGTCCTTTGTTTGCCTTCTGTGACTAACGCTATCGTTTGGCGTAGGGAGTTCAAGCCAGTTTGTTTACGCTGACGGAGATCTGACAATCGGCTCTTCCTACGGATGAATGGGTGCGCGGGCTGCGTTGGCTCGGCGGAGCGACGATCGTACGGTCTCGCTGGTGCGACAGTTAGTTTTCGGTTCGTGCGCGTGAAGTTGGTTTCGGTTCGTGCGCGTGAAGCGCGAAAAAGTTCTTGACCCAGGTTTTCGATCTTTAATCGCTTCGCTATGGCGTTTTCAATTTGCACTCGACGGGTCAGGATCAAACTCCACATGCACTGAATGCAAGTCACTCTCGTGCGTTTAATCCCTCTTCTAATCAAACTCAGATCTAACCGTTAAGCCTATTCGAAACGGAGAAAAAGCTAGTTTTAAAACCCGTGGTATGAAGATTTCCTCTGGGAAATTTCGCGTGTTCCCAGATCAATTT
>CAJYOV010000588.1 GCA_913776405.1 Pseudobdellovibrionaceae bacterium | reverse complement strand
GCGAAGGCTTGCACTTATTGGGATGGGTTTCCATGTGGAAGCCGGTCTCGATCTTCCTTCACGACTGGTGGCCGCTTGCTGATGACGTTCTTTTGTATCGACGTTTAAGTAAGGTCGATATCGAAATTGCGCCGCTCAAACCGAGTGTTGTGACGCCGACTCAGACGCCCGCTGCGGTTCAAGTGGCAGTCAAGCAGGTGACATGGCCGACTGCGAAGGAGAAACTCGATCGCGTATCTGTTCCGGGCTAACCGGAGCCGCGATCGTTGTTTTTGCTGCGGTCTTTGCCGCCAACGTCTCTGGCGACATTTCTGGCGATATTTGTGTCTGACGCGCGGTCGTCTCGAAGAGACCTCCGCGCGGACCTTCGCCACGAAGAACCGCAAGAGGATTCGGTGGCAGAACTTCATTTTCCCACGGAGCCGTAACGGCTTCCATGACCTCATACGCTTTCGAAACTTCGAGCCAGTTCTTCTCTTTAAAGAATACGTAGAACAAAAGGCCTGTCGTCGAAGCGAAGAGTGTTCCTAAAACGATCGCGACGATCGGAAGAACGATCGGCTGAAGCGGCAAAAGCGCCAGGATGCCGAAAACAAGCATCAACACTCCCGTAATTAAAATCGCCGAGAGCGCGCCGATCATGAAGCCGCGCAGGACAAGTGTTCGCGCCAAACGGACAGCCTGGATGTACGCCTTTGCGGCCTTGATCGACCCCGTTCTCATGCGCGGTTCCAAGTAGGGCACGACAACTTGCTTCACGAAGTGATCGATCAATTTTGACATCATGACTTTGAACTCCGTTGACCGAGTAAGAAACCAAATGCGGCCGCACCGATTGCGATGCCACCGATGATGGGCCAAGGGTTCTCTTGGATTTTTTTATTCAGCTCTTGGCCGAGCTCTTTACTGAATTCGAGCCCGAGGTCTTTTGCTTGTTGCAAACCCTCTTGCAGATCCTTCATCTCGGACAGACCGACCTCACCCATCGTTTCAGAAAGAGTGTCAGACAGCTTCGTTTTCAAGACGCCGACGGTCTCCGAGACCGAGCTCACTTTGCCCGCGACCGCATCCATCGTTCCAGCGACTGCTGAGTTTAACTCTTCGTTGAGAAGCGGCGATAGATTTGGGAGTTGCTGCTTGAGAAGGGCTTCATCCAACATTTTGAGCGCGTCATCGATTGAGGATGGTCGTTTCTGAGAGGTCATAAATCGTCTCCTCCCAACAAACTAAGAAGTGGCGACAACAGTCTCAAGTGCGAAAGCCAGCTTGTGTTCAAAATCCAACTGATACCGAGTTTATGTTGAGGTTTCTCTAAGACGTAAAATTCTCATGGGGCGATTGATCGAGTTCGAGTTTCAATGGACCTCTGACGAACTTAAA
The DNA here is from genome assembly GCA_913776405.1 of Pseudobdellovibrionaceae bacterium. Lineage (GTDB taxonomy): Bacteria > Bdellovibrionota > Bdellovibrionia > Bdellovibrionales > JAMPXM01 > CAJYOV01. The sequence goes on along the minus strand of CAJYOV010000588.1, from coordinate 837 downwards.
AACGAAAGGATTCGTTTATGTTGTACTGGTCCCTCGTGTTTTTCGTAGTCTCCTTAGTTGCTGGTATCTTTGGATTTGGCGGCGTTGCCGACGCGTCTGCGGGATTAGCGCAAATCCTGTTTTACGTCTTTCTCGTCTTCTTCGTGATCACGTTGATTGCTGGCCTTGCAAGTCCGCAGCCGCGCAAACCGCTTCGATAAGAGACAGTCACTAACCGAATTTGATTTGTTAAGACGTTCTGAGCCTGTGTGGAAGTCGTTGATATAGCTGATTTTTCCCAAGCCTGGACCGGCGTTCCCCGACACCGATCGCCGCCTCCCAGGCCCGGGGTGCTGTCTATTTGAAATGCTTTGTGCATTAAATAAAGCTCTGTTAGCTTGATTTCGATTTGCGCCCCGGAAGTTCGTAGTTTTCCGTTCCGATTGGACCTGAAACCTTCCTTGGAGGCCACTTGCCCAGAGGAGGTTATCAATGGGTAGAAAGCTTTACGTCGGCAACCTTTCGTATTCCACAACAGACGAGAGTCTTCGCAACGCATTCGCTGCGTTCGGAACTGTTGATTCTGCGAAAGTCATCATGGACCGTGAAACCGGTCGCTCGAAAGGCTTCGGCTTCATCGAGATGTCGACTGACGAAGAAGCGCAAGCTGCAGTCGGTGGCCTCGATGGTCAAGTCGTCGACGGTCGTAACCTCCGCGTTTCCGAAGCTCGCCCTCAAGAAGGCGGCGGCGGTGGTGGTGGTCGTGGTGGCGGCGGTGGTCGCGGCGGCTTCGGCGGCGGTAGCCGTCCAGGCGGCGGTGGCGGCGGTTACGGTGGGGGCCGTGACGGAGGCGGCGGT
>CAJYOV010000587.1 GCA_913776405.1 Pseudobdellovibrionaceae bacterium | reverse complement strand
ATTAGCGCGTGATCTTGGTTCGGTGACGCTGCGGCACCACCTTTTGCCTGATTTCACGGTCCCGACACCGACGTACGGTTCAAGAATCGGGATCAGCTTTGGGCTTAAGAGAAGCTGCGCGCCCATTGTCTTCGACGTGAAATCGACATCCGAGTAGGCCGTGGTTCCGGAATCTACATCGGTAACAGTTTGTGCGTAAGAGACTGTGCTTTGCGTGTAGAACGCGCGAACCGCAACATTCAGCGGAAAAACAGGCAGCGCTTTATCAGTCGGCACCCACTTCACCGCAGCACCCGCTGACGAATAGTCGACGCCAGAGCCCGCAATTTTCGGAACGAAAACAACCTCACCCGTAAATCCGAGCGGGGTCGAGATCACGCCGAGAAGGCCCGCGTGCGGGAACTTGTCCATTCCAGAGCCGCCAGCGTTTTGAACGAGGCGATCGATTTCCGGAGTCTTTGTGATGCCGCCGACGACACCGACTTCGAGCCCGAGAATTGAACCCATGCTGGATGCCGGAGTGACCGAGTGAAACATGCCGTTCGCAGACAGCTCGCGAACGATGTTGTCGAAGTCATCTTGGGATAAGTTAGCAAATTGCGGACTTGCTGCAGAGGCAACGTGAGTCGAAAGAAGAACAGCGACAAGAGATGCGAGAGAGATTCTGAAAACGGACATTTGACCTCGACCTTTCGTTTCGTGATGCAAGCGAGAGGTTCCCCTCGTTCGGATCCAGAGATAGGATCACTAGCGAGCGCCGCGAATGCAACTCGTGCGCAAAGTTTGTATCGAGGAGTCTAGAGTTTATGAAACGAAGCGCCCTTAGTCTGATCTGCTTGGTCATCTGTTTTCTTACAAGCGCGTGTGCGTGTTTCACTAAATCGAACACGCCCACTCTGACCTCGAAGCCGGCCCTTGTTTTGATGACTGATTTCGGTCTGAAAGACGGCGCCGTGAGCGCAATGAAAGGTGTTGCGTACGAGACGGCGCCAACACTTGTCGTCTCCGATCTCACGCACGAAGTTCCACCGTACAATATTTGGGAAGCGAGCTTTCGGTTAGTCCAAACGTACCGGTATTGGCCAAAAGGTACTGTATTCGTGACCGTCGTTGACCCTGGTGTTGGGTCTGAGCGTCACTCGATCGTGATGAAGTCAAAAAGCGGCCACTACTTCGTTGGCCCTGACAACGGTCTCTACACTCTCGTCGCAGATGAATCTGGGATAGAAGACATTCGAGTGATCGACGAAGCAAAGCAGAGATTAAAGGGTTCAAGTGACTCGTATACGTTTCATGGTCGCGACCTTTACGTTTATGTGGGTGCTCGGCTCGCAAGCGGACAACTCAAGTTTGAAGACGCCGGTCGCTCGGCAGGTCAAGACCTCATCAAAATTCCTTATCAGAAAGCAGTCGCCGACAAGGGCACGATCAAAGGCACAATTTCAGTTCTCGATCCGCAGTACGGAAACGTTTGGACAAACATTCCGAGAGAGCTTGTGCGCGCGACTTTTAAAGACGCTAAAAATCTGCGAGTCATCATTCGATCTGATTCAAAGATCGTTTACGACAAAACTCTGCCACTCAAAGACACGTTTGCAGGCGTTGGGGTTGGTCAGCCACTTCTTTACTTCAATTCACTCTTGAACCTTTCAGTCGCGCTCAATCAAGGTGACTTCGCGAAAGCGCACAAGATTGGGTCTGGTCCAAAGTGGACAGTCACGGTTACAGAGAAATGACCCAAATTCGTATTCGCGAGCGACATTCGAGATGGGTGAGGTGGAGTCATTGGCTCAACGTGCCTTTGTTGATGATCATGATCTGGAGCGGCCTTCTCGTTTACTGGGCGAATCCTCAATACATCCCGTTTCCACAGTGGCTCGCAAAGCCGCTGCGAATGGACTATCGCTTAGCGGAAGGGATGGGCTGGCACTTCGCGGTCATGTGGCCATTTGCGCTAAACGGATTCATCTACGGTCTCTATCTTGCGTTCTCTGGTGAGTGGAAAGAAGTTGTGCCGAACCGCTCAAGCGCAAGAGAGGCCGTGCAAGTAGTCGCGCATGATCTTCATCTCCGTCGTGAGTTGCCAGCGCAATCCGGTAAACTGAACGGCGCGCAACGTTTCGCGTATAGCGGGGCACTTCTTCTTGGTTTTTTTGCCGTCGTTACGGGAGTCGCGATTCTAAAACCGGTTCAAGGGTCTTGGCTCACGGAACTTCTCGGCGGTTATGCGTGGGCCAGGTTTGAGCACTTTGTCTGCATGTGCGGGCTGGTTGTGTTTACGTTCGTTCATTTGGCGCAAGTCGCACGAGCCGGCTGGAAAAACTTAAGAACAATGATCGCAGGTTACGAGGTCGTTGAAACGGAGACAGACTCACGTGAAACGTGAAAATCAAAATGGAATTGAACACGAGATTGATAAGCGAAACTTAAGATGGCGCCTCCTAAGTTCCATCGGCACCGGAGCGTTTTTCATTCT
>CAJYOV010000586.1 GCA_913776405.1 Pseudobdellovibrionaceae bacterium | reverse complement strand
ACTTTAACTGAGAAATGGATTGTTCAATCTCGATTTCATCGTCGGCCGACAGCCGAAGGCCCATTCCTGAATCGCCCCACGTCGCGAAGATTTCGACTTCGTCGGGCTTCACAGAGATTGAGGACATGCAGGTTGCGCCACCGCCGTAAGTCGTCAGACCGCTCATCTCGCGGATCGAACGACCTTGAGGGATCAATGGAGCCAATTTCGTTTGCACGTCTTCAAGTGATGCAGCAAAACCCGAAGACGAAACCAAAACTGTAGCGAGCGCAAGCAGGGTCTTTTTCATAATGCCTGGGAGTTTGCTCGCTTGAGCGCGGCCTCACAACCCCAGCTGAAATCTTTACCGCGGCGAGAGCGTGCAAGTGCCCAAGCACGTCACCGAGAATCGCTCTCTATTAGAATTGAATTAGAATTGAGGCGAACGCTAACGCCAGAAAATCAAAACGCGTTTGAAGATCAGCTTTGTGAGAACGCGGAACCGTCTAGGACTGATTGCGCTCGCGCGTGCAGCGACGATGAGCGCAAGAGCGAAACTGACCGCCAAGTTCATGACGCCGATGAAGACCAGACCCACGATCGCCATACCAAGAAGCGAGGATTCAGCGACTTCTAGAGGCAATGAAAATGCCGCGAGGATCGCGCTGGCACTCGAGATTGTCACGTGCTTGCTATCGAGAGGCACGCCGGTAATGACACCTAGAAACGGTACGAACCCGAACAAAAACCCGAGCGTTACGTTAGCGCTGATGCCTGACGCCTGATGCTGAAGCCAATCACCGACCTTCACGGGCACATCGGCACCAAAGATCTTTCGTAACCGGCGATGCTCACGAATCGCGCGAGGAATCTGGCGATACACGATCCAGTTCTCGAACCACCCGCCCGCAAGCGATGACAGCCACAACAGAACACCCGTCATCGCACCGAACGGAATTGCTAAACTCAAAAGCGGATGAAGCTCCTTCAGCGTTTGCGTCGCATACGCCTCATCGAGAAGGTGCCAGTTGAAGAAATGTCCGAGCGCGTACTCAAGAGCCATCGCGAGTGGAATCAGGGAGAACAGGTTGCCAAGGAAGGCGACGATTTGAGACGAAACAACCTGCTTCGTCTCAGTCACGAGCAGATCAAGATCTTCCATGCGGCGAACTTGATTCATGAGACGAGCGAGCTTCGTCGCCGTGAAAGATGGAAGTTTGGTCGCAAGAGTCGAGCCTGTGAACTGCATCAACAAAAAACCGGATGTGTAAACACACCATACGACAAATGCTTGCAGGAGAGCTGGTAGATGCACGAAATGGAGCGACAGCTTCACCGTTGTCATCAAGAGAACAATGACGCCGCCTTTGAGTGCTGAACCGAAAAGGTAAAAACGGTCGCTCCCCGTTCGCGCGATGTAGTGATCGCCCGATTCACCGTTTCGTTCGGCAATCTTTCGTGAGAGCAAGTGAGTCTGTTGATGAAGGTGGCCCACGATTGAACGGCTTGCGACGGTCGCTTCGACAGCGTCTGCGATGATACGATGAAACGCAGCTTTCCAATCGGAAATTTCAAGCTCACCAATGAGCCCCGCAAGAAGTTTTAATCGCTGCAAGATTGCGGTCATGACTTCGAGTCGATAGACAAGACCGACGCTCGTTCCGTTTCGCTCCATGTCTTCGTAAACGACGGCTATGGCTCTACGGCAGGCCTCGAAGTCTGAATCCGTAGCAGCCTTGAGCTCGAGAGCTCTTTGCAGCTTTAAAAAAGGCGATTGGCTCGGTAACCCTTGCGGCAGGCGCGTGCGAATTTCCGTGGTGAGGCCGAACTCCGTCAGGCGCGCTGAGAAAACAAGAATGGCCTCGTCCGCATTGCGCTTAATCATATCGGCAATCTCAGCTCTAAGCGTAAGTTCGAATAACGCCTGAATCTGCTCGAGCACTTCCGTCGGCAGATTGATCAGCCAAACAAGTTCGTCATCCGATTTGAAAAGGTCGCGCGCGATCTCGAAAAAATTGTTCTCATGCACGACCGGAAGAACTCGCGTGAGAAGTCTTCGCCCGACCTCTTGAAGAAGCCCTTGCTGCTCCGAATAGCCTGTCTGCAAAAACAGACGTAAGAGCGACGTCTCCCGCATGAGAACGCGAATCTGAGCGACGAAGGCGAGCTTCCATTCGGGTTTCGATTCTAGGAGTTGAAAAAGAAATTTGAACCGAACATAGCGACCCGGCGTACCGCTGTCTTTTTTTAGCCACGTCACGAGCGACTCGAACCACTCGACTCGTTCTTCAGTCGTCTGCAGAAAAGACGCGCGATTGAGTAGATCGCTCGCACCCGCTTGGAGCGGAAGCGGGCGAACGAGTTGCTTAAGCTTTCTTAAAAGCGATACTTCCGCCACTCAAATCTCCTTCCGGAAAGTTTCGGCTTTTCGCACTAGAATTGCAACCCAGGTGAACTCGAATGCTCGAAAGGCACTTCGGTTCGAGATCGAGAAGTTTTGCG
>CAJYOV010000585.1 GCA_913776405.1 Pseudobdellovibrionaceae bacterium | reverse complement strand
AGTGGACACCGATTCACGGCACACGTACGGGCCTCATTATTGAGCACGAACCTGAATCAGAAACGATTCAGTTCGACAAGAAGGCAGATCGTGCCTCGATCGAGCAGGCGATCGCACTTGTTGGCGCCATGACAGCGCTTACAGAGCAGGAGCGTTCGACTCTGAGCTTCAATTTCCGTGAGTCACCGAAGCTGCATAAAAAAGCGCGTGAACGCGCCATCAAAGCATGGGCGCCACAAACCCAAGAGTTCCTCTCAGACCGTCGCCCCAGCTTCTGGAAGAAGCTCGGCAAATGGGTTTTCGGTAAGTAAGCATTGCTAGACCGAAGCGAACGCACGTATGCTTTCGCTGACTTATGGCACTGGCATGGGACCTCTTCAAACACTACCTTTTAAGCCGTCGCGCCGGATCTCTGATTCGGACGGTGGCTTGGCTTTGTATGTCGGGTGTCGCAATCGGTGTCATGTCGCTTGTCATCGTCATCAGCGTGATGAATGGCTTTAACGACCAAATTCGAAAGCGTTTGCTCGCCGTTGAACCGCATCTCGTCGCGTCTCTCCCGAGTCGCGCTTCCGCAGATGAAGTGAAAGCCTCGAAGCTTTATCAAGATCTGAAGTCGCGGCCAGGCGTGCAGACAGATCTCTTCGAGAATCAGGATGTCATTTTACGGACCGTAGATGGCAACTTTGGTGGCGCCATCGCAAGGGGAGTCGAGCCAGAGACGTTGGCTTACATTCTTCGCGAAACACGCAGTGTCGTCTCGGCCAACCGAAATCAGACTTCGATCGACACCGCACCTATCGCCGAAGAAAGTACCGATCTCGAGCAAGGCCAAGTTCTGATGGGTATCGATCTTGCGCGACAACTCGGGATCTTCGAGGGCGATACGATCACGCTGATCGCGCCTGAAGCGTTGCTGTTACCGCCAGGCGAGGCGCCGCCTTTTGAGCGCGCAACCGTAAAAGGGCTTTTGACGACGAACATCGCAGACATCGACGAAAAAGTTCTGTTCTACAGCCGTGGCAAGAGCCTCGTCGCTTTTAGAAATTCACCGAGCCGAAGTTCAGGCTTTGAGATCCGTCTTCCACATCCTGAATCCTACAAGCCATTGATGACTGAAATCCAATCCCAAGGTTGGACGGTCCAATCTTGGGTCGAAAGAAACTCGTCCCTGTTTTTCGCGCTCAAAATGGAAAAGCTTGCGATGGGCAGCTTCTTGGCGCTCGCGGGTTTGATTGCGAGTTTTTCGATCGTGACGGTCTTGGTGCTATTGCTGACGCAAAAACGAAAAGACATTGGCCTTCTCATGAGCTTGGGGCTTTCGCCTGCGAAAACTCGCGTTCTTTTTGTACAAGTCGGCTTGATTCTTTCGTCGATCGGCATCGGGTCAGGCTTAATTTTGGGTGTCGTGGTGGCGCTCATCGTGAACGCGTACCCCATCCCGCTGCTCCCGGAAGTCTATTACGATGCTACGATCCCAGCTACGGTCGAGCCGCTTTTCATTCTCGCGATCCTGGTCATTGCGACATTCATCGCGCTCTTCAGTGCCTGGGTGCCCGCGCGCCAAACGACAACCGGCTCACCCGCAGAAGCTCTTCGAGGCGGCGCCCTCAAGCGTGAATCCGACTAAGCCTTCGGCTCTTGGCTTTCGGACTATCCTTCAATGCTCTCTGATTTCAGCGACTCAAGGTAGGCTTCTTCGCGTTTGAGTTTCGCTTCCTGTGCGCTAACGCGTTTTTCCCAGCCCTTGGCCATCGTTCTATCTTTACTCACGCTTAACTGCCGCGTGTATCGATTCTCAATTAAGAACTCGAACCGATCTTTCGCTGACATGGGCTCCAAATACTCTTTGGCCGCTTTCTTTTCTAAGAGAACAACAAGCCGGTGGTGGTAGTCGCGCATTTGAGCCGTCGCCGTATGCGTCAGCAAAGTAAACGCGTTGAGCGAAGACGCTTTGGGAACACGTGACTGAATCAATAGGCCTGCGGCAAAAAACACCTCTTCACCTGGAATGGAAAACGCTTGGACCGTGCCTTTTTCAGAGCCCCAGTAAACGGGCTCGAAAAATTCCGTCATCGGCACGATGACCGGCGTTTCGGTGAATGCACGTTTCCAAGTCGGAGCTTCGTAGATGCGGCGGATCTCTCGATCCGTTGGCACCTCATCTTCGGATCCGTGCGCAAGACTTGAGAGCCGCGAGTTCGGAAATGGCTGCACCGGAAAAACCTTCTCTTCGAGCGCGAGCTCACCCTGACGATTCATCAAAACCGGCGCAGGCAACGACAGCTTGATTCTTCGGTTTGAGGAGGGCTTCCCGAGATCGTCGTCGGTCAGAGGTAAACCCATCGCTTCTTTAATCTGATTGTTCGAGATTCGAACCTGATATTCCGAGCACCTGACGGCATTAGGCGCCTAGTTTCTGGGCGGTTTCAAGCGCGACATGTCGCTTGACACTCTTTGTGCCCAAAGATAGTTTGATCGCTCTTTTGCACGTGATCGCGTGGCGCAGTTGGTAGCGCGTTTCCTTGACATGGAAAAGGTCACAGGTTCAAGTCCTGTCGTGATCACCATTTTTTAAGACCGATGGCTGATTTATCTTGATCGCTCGGTGGCGGCTTCCGTTCCCATTTTCCACTCAGCACGAATTTCAATCCTTAAGTGCATCGTTCCTTCAAACGCGTAGATGTTTTTCTATCGGTTCTTCGGGCTGCGCGCGTTCAATTGCTCCCCAAAATCACGATTTAAACCGCTGAAAAGCGCGAGTTGCGCTGCAGCATCGAATACAGCGCGGTTCCGCCAGACAGATCAGACAGAGCCGGAATGACCCCGGTCTCATCACTGACGTCGCAAACGAAAATGAAGCGAGAGCAAAAAATCGATTTTTTGATTGCTGAATTCCATTTCTAGCGGGCCTGAGGTATGCAATCCGGGCTCGAGTGGCACCAGGTATTCGGCACACGGCTTGCTCTTAGAGGGTAGACAGAATCGATTTGTGAGTGATTGGTCGCAAAACGAACCACTAACTCGGGTGAACGGGACCCGCGAGAAATCGGCAGATCGAGACACTGTATCGGTAAAAGAAACTGAAACGTGTATTGAGTGAATCAGCACTCAAAAACAAAAGAACGAAGTTCAACCAAGTTTTGAGATAGAAGGCCTTAAAAAGCTTTAGAGGGGGATCGGGATGAAAGCAGCAGTCATTAAAGCAGCAGCGATCGCAGCGTTGATCGCGGCCGCAGCGGCCACACCAGCGCAAGCGCAAGATCAATCGGCAGCGGAGTCTTCGACGACCGTTGATGGCAACCAAGCGGGCGCCTCTAAGCCAGCGACGAAGTCGGCAACGACAATCCTGAACACAAACTCACCAGTTCCCCTCACAACTTCGACAGCGTCGCTTCCAGCGGCCGCTCAAGCGAAAACTCGCAAACTCACTGGCGAGTTTTATTCTGAATCGTACATCCCAATGGCAGACTTCGAGCGCGGTCGCGGTAAAGCTGTTTTGAACAGCTACGGTGGTCTTCGTTACGATCTCGGCAACACTAACGCAATTTCACTTCGTCAAAACTTCGACTTCATCTCGACTTCGGCTTCTGGCGGCGGCAACTTCAAAATTCAAGACACGGTCATCAACTTCACACGCGGCAAGCTTGCTGAATTCAAAGATGGCACGACATTGACTTTGATCGGCCGCGCCTACTTGCCAACAGGCGAGCGTTCGCGTGAGATTGGTCAGCAAGGTCAAGAGCGCC
>CAJYOV010000584.1 GCA_913776405.1 Pseudobdellovibrionaceae bacterium | reverse complement strand
CCGATCTCTTGTGCACGTACCACTCAGTCGGCTCACCCGTAAGCTGAGCTTCCGACATCGTTTGAGCTGGACGTTGGGTTTCTTTCACCGAAGTGAGTACGACAGTTTTGTCGTCGTCCTGCGGCTCTACAGGCGTAGCTGTAGCTTGCGGTGCGGCCGAGCGCTTCGGTGGCGCAGCCTTTGGCTTCTGGCTCTGCATGTGAGCTTGGAAAGCCGCGCATTGGAAGATCGCGACCCAGTCGTTCTGAGCTTCGTCGAAAACGAAGTCCGTGACTGCGACTTCACCGGAAGCGACACGAGCTGCAAGGTCTTGCATCGTCCAAGGTCCGAGTTGGGTCTCGCCCTTGTTTACGAAGAATTCTGTTTGCGTTGATCCAGTCATTTTCTGCGATCTCCTGACCCACAAGCTATCGAGCGTCTCCGCTTTCTTCTTGAGGCGATTCGAGGGCTTGAACCAACTTGGTGCGGAGATTTCACAATGCTCACACTCTTTAGAGACGAACGACCTGAAGTTGAAACTTTCCGTCTATTCGCACGACAGGTCTTCAATCCAGACGAAAAACGAAAGTTTTGGAAAGTGACCAATCTTTTTTCAAGACCTAACGCTGCCTTTGGCTGCATCGAGAATCGGAAATTGAGAATGGATCTGGTATGGGGCCGGTGATGCTAAAAAGCGAAGGGCACCACTCGGTGCCCTTCTTTGGAAGCTGATTTTTTGCTTAGCGCCTGCTTATTTTGAAAGTTTGGCTTCGATGGCTTTGAGGCGTTCTTCCATCGTGTCGAGGCGAGTTTTGAGAGCTTGGTTTTCTTTGCGGAGCTCGGCGTTTTCGGCTTGAACCGACGCGATTGCGCGCGAGTTCGCTTGTGTCTTTGCCGCCGTGTCTTGGCAAAGGCCGTAGAGCTCTTTTGTTGACTCGATCAACGGTGCGATAAGCGCATTGTATTTTACGGCTTTGTAACCTGATTTTGAGTCCGTCACGACCGCGAATGGCATGACACGCTCGACGTCTTGAGCGATCACACCGGCGTCAGTTTTGTTGTCCGACTTCCATTGCCACTGAACGCCCGTCAATTGGCGAATGTAATCGAGGCCCGGCGTTTTCACGACGTTCTTCTTCAAGCGCGCGTCCGAAGTGGATACGAAGTTTGCGGCCTTAATATCACCCGTAACTTCAAGCTTCACCGAAGGCGCTGTGTTGCCAATGCCGATGTTACCTGTCGGATCGATATACATCCGGTGGACACCAGCCGAGTTATCGAAAAGACCAAAGTTGTTGCTTCCATTCCCCAGGTAGTCGACACCGAAACTGAACTTGGTTGTGCCGTTCGCTTGGAAATCTACGGACGATTTGTAAGCTCCGCTCGACGTGTTGTTGAGCGCAATGTTCATGTAGGCGCCAGGACCTGTGCCAGGGGCCGCCGAAACCACGAATGGATATCCGCCGCTGTTTGGCCCAACGACGTGCAAGCGTGACGTCGGAGATGAAGTGCCAATGCCGACGTTACCGGCGAAATAGTTTTTGTTCGCAGAGTTCGCCTGATAAAGGCCGTAGTTCGTCGTACCGGCGATCGAGTCGATGTAAACACCGTAGCCTGTAGTGATTGTGCCGGCGGATCGCGACACACCAACTGCTAGGCCTCGCGCCTGAGTCGTCGTGCCTGTTCCGGTGTGGCTGATCGACGCCTGGTAACCGACGATGTCGCTGATCGTGTTGTCGGAGCCGTTTTGAATCGACATCCCTTCACCGTACAGAGAATTGGTGTTGCCTTGCGCATTCAAAACAGACAACGCTGTTCTCGTTCCGAACAACGCGTTGTTCGTGCCGGATCTACTGATGAAAGCATGATTATAAACACCTGAGACCAGCCCAGTGTTGCTCGCTGTTCCGTTATAGATCCAGTAGTTCTGCTGAAGATGATAATCGCCCGTTTGGAAATATGGGTTATCGAAGACATAAAAGCGCGAATTCGCATCTATCGATGTGCCGACCGATGCATTTCCTTCGATTTGCGCAGTACCGGTGACGCGCGCGTTGCCCGTAACATCAAGCTTCGTAGATGGAGTCGACGTCCCGATTCCTACGTTTCCGGAGAGAGAGAAATAGGCATTGTTCGATGACGTTGTCCATTGACCGGCGGCTACATCAACACCATTCACTTTCAGTGATGTTGCATTGACCGCCCCGTTAACGTCGAGCTTATAGGCCGGGGATGCAGTCCCGATGCCGACGTTTCCAGTTGCAGCTGAAATCCCAGAGCCTAAGCCTGTTGCGTACAGCAAGTTACCGATATTGAGTTGGTTGTCTGCCGTGACAGACGGAGCACGCACGTCTTGACCAATCAGAACGTTATTCGAGCCCGTCGTGATTGAGCCCGCTGTGCCGTAAGAACCGATGACGACGTTGTTCGAGCCCGTCGTAAC
>CAJYOV010000583.1 GCA_913776405.1 Pseudobdellovibrionaceae bacterium | reverse complement strand
ATTACTTTTTCAGTAACGCGCTTTTCACGTTTTTCTCGAAGCACTGTCTCGGTGCGATCCCGATCGATCGTAAAGACAAAAAAGGCGAAGCGGTCGAACTTTGCATCTCTTTGCTCACGCGGCTCGAACGCATTTGGCTGATCATCTTCCCTGAAGGCACCCGCTCTAAAGACGGCTATATTCAAAACTTCAAACGTGGCGTGAGCCTTTTTTCTGAGAAGACAACCACACCACTTCTTTTCATTTATCTCGAAGGCGCAACTGAGCTTTGGCCAAAAGGGGCTCCGTTTGCGAAGCCAGGCAAGCTGATCTTGCACGTTGGCCCCGTTCACCCGCCAGCACCCATCGAAGAAATTTATGAGCACTACCGCGACTGGGTGATCCGTATCAACCCAGCGGCCTTCGCCTCAGAAGAGCTCGCAGAGGCTTAACAGCCGCCACCAGTCAGTGTTCTACCCTCAAAGGGCATGTCGCGAAATCGTAATTACTAACGCGTGCCCACTAAAGCGCTTGTCGCGATATCTTCCCATGATTAAGTCGAGGGCGACGCCGAAAATAGAGAGGTCGGCAGTCGACGCCAAAGCCTCACGAGCTACTAGCTCGCTAACGGAAGCAGCGCCACTTCGACAGACTCTAGATATCGATGAACTCGATAGAGGTGGAACATGCTCGAAAGTGAACTTCTCCAACGTCGCAAAGTTTTCGGCCGCTGGTTGAGAGATTGCCGGAGACAGGCTCGCATCACGCAGGCAGATCTCGCAAAAGCCCTCGAGTATGATTCGTCACAGATCATCTCGAACATCGAAAGAGGCGTGTCGCTTCTCCCGAGCAAGCGTTTGCCGGAATTCGCAAGAGCCCTCGGCTGCTCGCTGCTTGAAATGGAAGTTCGTTACTTCCAGTGTTCAGCTCGCAACACATCAGAAAGTCGCATGCCGGATCTTTTGATGAAGTACTTGCCGGTGATTGAAGCTCTCGAATTCGGTCGTGGTTCTGACGAAGAAATTCTCGCGGCGATCCGTGCGATGAAAGCGGCTTCGCAGCCGTCTTCATCTAGCTCAGAGCATCCTCACTCGGTTGCTGTAGGCTAACACGCCTGAGAGTGAACGCAGCTACGCAAGCTGTGTCGAACAGTGTGCGAGGAACTCGCCACGAGTGCGAGAGTCTTCTTTGAAGGCGCCACGGAGATCGCTCGTGATAGTGGTGCTTGACTGATCTTCGACCCCGCGTGAAATCACGCAGTAGTGTTTCGCATTTATATGCACGGCAACGTCTTCCGTACCTAGGACGTGCTCCAAACAATCCGCGATTTGTTTCGTCAGTCGCTCTTGCACTTGCGGCCTGCGCGAGAAGAAGTCGACGATCCGATTGATCTTCGAGAGCCCAATCACTTTATCTTTTGGAATGTAAGCGACGGTCGCCTTCCCGTGAATGGTGACGAAGTGATGTTCGCACGTCGAGATCACATTGATGTCTCGCACCACCAACATTTGATCATAAGCCATTTCGTTATCAATGGCTGTCAACTTCGGGAAGTTGTCTTCATTCAAACCTTTGAAGATCTCGTTGACGTACATCCGTGCGATGCGCGCGGGGCTGTCTTTCAAGCTATCGTTGCTTAAATCCATGCCGAGGACGCTTAAAACCTCGCCGAAGAGTTCTGTCAAAAGCTGCACCTTTTGCTCAGGCGAAAGGCCGTTATCGATCGTGGGCGTCGGCGTCACGCGGGACAAGATGTCTTTCAATGTGAATTCCGTCTTTTTGATCATAAGCTCCCCTTCACGCAAGCGCCGTTCGGTCCTACACTGTAGCAGACTTTTTTACGACTCTAGGAGGCACAAATGGCTTTAAATCCTTTCGCCGGTCAAGTTCGATCGACCGAAATGAAGATCGGCCCCTACCGAATTCACCCTGTCCCAACCGGCATCTTCGGTTTGGATGGCGGAGCCATGTTCGGCACGGTTCCAAAAGTCCTCTGGGAGAAGACAAACCCAGCCGACGCCGAGAACCGTATCGAAATGGAAGCCCGCGCGTTGCTTCTCGATGGCGGTCCCGGTCAACGCATCTTGATAGACTGTGGATTGGGCGGCGATTTTGTTGAAAAGTACGGCGAGAAGCTAGGTTCAAAATTTGCTGAAATGTTTGCGATTCGCCCCGACAGCTCCGTCGAAAAGTCACTCGCCCGTCTCGGACTCACGCCGGGCGATATCAATCACGTGATCTTAACGCACTTGCATTTCGATCATACCGGCGGCGCAACGAAGGCTGTAAATGGCGAATTGGTACCGACATTCACGAACGCGAGATACTACGTTCAAAGCGCCAATTACGAGACAGCTCTCAAACCGAACATGCGTGAAAAGGCGAGCTACTACGCACCTAACTTCGAGCCGCTGAAAGACGCGGGCGTGCTCGAGATTTTAGACGGCGAAAAACAAAATCTTCTTCCGGGCGTCAGTGTTCTGTTGACCGACGGTCACACTCGGGGCCAACAGGTCGTGAAGGTGACCGATGGCTCAAACACTCTTCTTTACTGTGGCGATCTCATTCCAACTTCGACTCACGTGCGCCTCGCTTGGGTGATGGGGTACGACCTAGAACCCCTCACACTGATCGAAGAAAAAAGAACCCTTCTCACGCAAGCCGCGAACGAGAAATGGACGCTGTTCTTCGAGCATGATCCATATTCCGATGCTGCTCACGTCGTCGAGTCGAAAGGTGACTTCGCAGTCTCCGAGCGACTTGCGCTCGCGTAACGTCCTGTCGAGAGAGACGACAGTCTTCGCGAATTGCTCGTGAGCCGCTCTCGCGGCTCACGACAGAACTGAACAGATCCGCGCGTGTTCGCCCGACGTTGGCCGTAGGTTTCTGTTTTCATCGGTCAAAGCTCAGCGCGAATCTCACTTTCGTTTCATTTTCGCGTGAGTTTCAAACGTCCTCTCACGCGTGATGCCATCCGTTGGTCCCGCACTTCCGACGATTTCATTTCGCTTTTCTTCGAGCAATTTCTGAAAAACTGTCGAGTCCGCTGACACAAAAAATCTGTCGACAGTTTCTCGAACATTTCCTCTCTCTCTTCGCTCACTGGACCTCAAAAGATCTTCGTCATTTCATCGCCTTACGCTCGCGCTCGACGTACGACCAAAAAATTTTCGAGTGGCACCCCGTTTGCGTTGTTAAGTTCCAGAGATACTTTTAGGGGGCCTTTATGTTCCGCAAGCCACTTCTTGCGCTAACAACCGTCGCGGCAACGCTTGCGACTTACTCATGTACTGCTGTTCGTTTTGATGAAATTCCATCAACGGAACAAGTGAAGACTGACGTGCCAGACACGCCGGTGACGACACCGACTCCGCAGCAAAAAGCTGTCGAATCGTTCACTCAAGACGATTCAGCGAACAAAGTCGACGTGCTCATTGTCAACGACAACTCGTATTCGATGGAAGTCGAACAGACAAAGATGTCTGAACGCTTCCCGAGTTTTGTGAGTGCGATGAAGGACCTCGACTATCAAATCACGATGACGACAACAGATATTTCGTCGGCAGATGCGAAACTGAATCTCAGTGGCCGCGTCGTAGACTGGACTGGAACGACATCGAAGTTCTTGACCCCAAAAACTCCGAACGCGAACTCTGTTTTCAAGAACACGATTCGCCGAGCTGAAACGATCGGGTGCGTAAAACGCGGCGATTGCCCGTCCGGTGATGAACAACCTCTGAAAGCGTCGATGCTAGCTATGGACCTTCGCTTGACGGAAAACGCTGGCGTCTTCCGCGACAACACGGATCTCGCGATCATCGTTTTGTCTGACGAAGACGAACTTAGCGACGGAGGCCCGCTTGCGACCAAGCCGAAAGAGGTGATCGAACGCTTCCGAGCTCACTTCGGAAACTCGAAACGACTCGCAGTCTACGGAATCGTGATTCAACCGGGCGACGAAGTCTGTCGCAAAGCTCAGCTCAAGCAAACGTCCGGCGGTAACGGCGCTTACTTCGCAACCCACGTGACAGAATTGGCTGCTTTAACGGGCGGCTCAACAACGAGCATCTGCGAAGCTGATTACTCGCAAAGTCTCGAAGCCATCAGTAAATCTGTTCGCCGACTCGTTGGGACCTTCGAGTTGAATCAGGCGCCAAAGCCTGACACGGTTGAAGTCGTTCTGACGCCTTCGATAAAAATCCCATTTAAAGTCGATGGCAAAAAGGTCATTTTCGACACGCCCCCACCTGCAGGCACTCGCGTCGAAATCTCCTACAACTATTGAATTCCGTGTGGCAGCCTCTGGCATAAATGCAAACGCTGCCCCCACCCTCTCCGACATCTCTTAATCGATCGAATCTGAAGCCGAACGTCACTGATTCATTTGACGCGATCGTCATCGGCTCAGGCATCGGCGGTATGACTGCAGCCACGCTGCTAGCAAAAGCACGTAAGCGCGTGCTGCTTCTAGAGCGCCACACAGTACCGGGCGGCTTCTCGCATACGTTCAAGCGTAAAGGTTACGAGTGGGACGTCGGCGTTCACTACGTCGGCCAAATGGACCATCCAAGTTCGATCCTGGGTCGTATCTTCAACTACGTCACAGAGGGCACGCTTAAGTGGAGCTCGCTCGGTGAGGTCTATGACGTCGCCAAGATCAAAGGCAAACGCTACGACTTTTATTCTGACTTTGACCAACACTTGAAAGCCCTGATCGCGCGTTTTCCCGAAGAAGAACAAGCCATTCGTGAGTACTACAAAATCATTCGTTCAGCCGCTTCGAGTGGGCCTTGGTTCTTCGGCGAAAAAACG
>CAJYOV010000582.1 GCA_913776405.1 Pseudobdellovibrionaceae bacterium | reverse complement strand
GCACAGGGTCCGATGAACGAACGCTCTTGGGTTAACTGCAAGCAAGATTCGTAAGGTTGGCTCGCGAGTGACGGCAGAAGTTCGGGCAAGTGGATGCCTGTCAGACACGACTCTTGGAAGAAGCCGTCGACTTCTGTGTGCTGTGGGTAGTGTTCGGCACAAAGCTGAAGCTTCGCTTTGAAATCATCGCGCTTTGCTGTGAGGTCCGTCGAAATCGAAACGCCGATCAGGCACGCCATCACTGCGCGCGGATCTTCACCAAACTGGAGACGACACTTTGTCTGCGCTAAGCCTTTTTCAGATTCGGAAACGGGGCTTGGTGCTGACGTGCAAGCACCACGCAGTTCGCCTTGGATTTTGCCCGGGAAATGACGTGCACATTGGTTCTGAAGCTCTTCTTGCATTGCAGAGAGCTTCGGAGTCGCGCTCGGTTTTGGCGTTGGAGTCGGCTTCGGCGTACTGACAGGTGTCGGTGCGGGAGTCGGTGTCGCTTCAGGCTTTGGCGATGCGGCAGGTTGCGCCATCGAAATCGAAGGAATGGCGAGAACGAGGACGAGGCTGCGCGCGAAAGAAACGAGTGACATAGGAGACTCCTCAAGCTTGAGGTCCCCAGTGTAGCGCAGTCTCAAAATCTTGAGCACCCTTTTTCCAGAGCGCTCAGATTTTGGATCAGACTTTCGATTAGTTCGCCGGTTGTTGCGCCGCAGGCTTGCGACCTGTTGTCGCGCCAGCGAGAGCCTCTGATGTTGTCGATGAGGCGTCCGTTATCAGCCGCGCTGCGAGGCCCGCATTCGCGCTCATGATCGCTTGAACTTTGCCGTTCCCATGCGACTGAATTTTTCCCGTTTCTAGAGCGACGGCCTCAGCTGCTGGTGCATAAAGACGCGTGTACCAGTAGTAGTTTCTCAAGATCGAGGAAACGTAGTCGCGAGTTTCGCGAAACGGAATGAAATCGAGAAACAGCATCTTGTTGTCAGTCGGGTAGCGCTTTAGCCACTGATCGACGCGACCCGCGCCAGCGTTGTAGGCCGCGAGAGTGAGCTCTACGTCGCCGCCGAACTGGTTCAGGCGCTTCAAGAAATATTTCGTTCCAATTGCGACATTCACTTCAGGTTTAAGGAGCTGAGCTTTTGTGACCTTCTGAATCATGCGTGCCGTTGTCGGCATCACTTGCATCAGGCCGCGAGCCCCCACGCCTGACATCGCTTGTGGGTTGAAGGCACTCTCTTGACGCATGAGTGATAAGATCAAAAGCGGATCAACCTCTTGCTGCTTCGAGCGAACGAGATCGACATACCAAAGCGGAAACATCAGCTCCATCGTGCTCGCCGTGACGTACTTCGGCGAATCGCTAAAGAGTGACGTTAGAATTTTGAATTTTGGCAGGGCATAACCAATGCGGTTGCAGAACGTCGCTGCGTAGAGACGCACTTCAGGTTCGATTGTCGCTAAGTCTGTCGTAGAACGATCAAGCACTTCAGCAGCAAGATCGGTCGACCCTAGACGCTCAAGAGCTTCAGCGCCGCGCAAGATGCCGTTCAAGTCGGGGCGAACTAGCGACCGTGTCCAGAGCACAGGCATCTCTTTCGAGACCACCTTCGCCATCATCGATTCGTCACCACCGTTAACCGCCAAGTTTTGGAAGGTCATCGGGTTCGTCGCGAGAATCGCTTCTTTCGCTTTTTTCTGAGCAGCCTCATCCTTCAGGACGACCGCTGCTTGGTAGCGCCAGTAGCGTGCACGCGCGTGATACTGAGACGCATCGGGCGCGGCTTCCACCTTCTGCATGAGCGTATCGATTTCGTCGTACTTGTTTTGCCACATGAGAATCAAACCAAGGCGGAACGAGGCGGTCCCGACCGCTAGATCCTTCGAGTCGCAATCAGACCCGCGGCGGTAAAGTGTCTTCGCGAGTTCAACCGCGTCTTTGTCTGGGAATTTCTCTTCGAGCTTGTAACCGAGAGCCGTTGGCAGTGTCGCCGGCATCGCTTTGCAAGATTTGATGCCCGAAACTTTCTTCGCAAGCGGCATGAGCGAGTCGACATCGCCAACTTGTGAGAGCGACGAGTACACGTTCTGATAATCGCGACCTTTTAGGCTCTCAAATTTCTCTTCGCGAATGAGTTGAGCGATTTGACGACGTTCTTCACGAACGGAATGCGAAGCCGGATTTTCAGAACGCGCTTGGCGCTCTTGTTCGATTCGGCAGTACGGGTTTGGATCACGTGACGACATGTCTTTTTCGCAGGCGTCGAACCACGCCTGCATGCGAGTTTTCGACCACCCGCCATGACGGAGATCGATATACTCTTTGGCGAGTGCTAAAGCGCGTTTCTTTGTCGCTGCGTTTTCAAGATCCAGCCCCACCATTTTCTTCTCGATGGCCGTCTTCAAAAGCGTCGGCATTTGACCTTTAGTCATTTTGATCGCCAAGGGCGGATGAACCAAGGGGCGTGTCGCTTCAGCGAAAGCGGAGGTCGTCAAAAAGAATGTAAGCGTGCCGAGAGCGAGGGCTTTCGTCATGAATCACCTGAATTCGCGTAAAAAGGGAGAATCCGTTCTTTTCTTATTGTGCCAAGACTTTCAGGCGATGGTTCAGTTGATTCAAAGGTCTCGACGATCGTCCAGGGGTAGGGTATCTACTGAAGATCTATGTCGAATTCGATTCCGTGGTTGCTGAAAAAAGGCTCTGAAAAAAAATTTAAATTCGGACACCCCTGGGTCTTCTCCAGTGAACTTGCCCAAAGTCCCAAACACGTTGCTGCGGGCCAATTAATCGAGCTTCGCGAGTTCACGGGCGCAGCCCTCGCGATCGGGTACGGGCATCCACACTCGATGATCTCGTTCCGCACGCTTTCGCTCGACACGAAAGAGAAAATTGACGCCGCATTTTTCTTAAAACGCTTCACGGCTGCGTTCAAAGAGCGGAAGCATGCAGGCGTCGAGAAGCAAAGCCATCGATTCATCTTTGCCGAAGGCGACTATCTACCAGGCTTAATCATCGATCGATTCTTTCTTGATCGCGGCGATTCCCAAGATCAGGGCCAAGCCTTTGTTCTTCAGAGTTCAACGGCTGGTATGGATCGACTCTTGCCTTTCGTTCATCAAGCTCTCGAGGAGTTTGTGAAGAGCGTAGATCCTTCAGTCTCGTGGGACTTAACTGCGGTCGTGACAGCAAACGATTCGAAGTCTCGCGCGATGGAAGAAATTCCGGTAGAGCCAAAGAAACTTGTTAAAACATTCGCTGGCTTCGATCCGGAGAACGCGACGATCTTGGTGCAGCCGCCTTTTGAATCGATGCGGCCGACACGCTTTAAAGTCGACTTTGTTGGTGGACAAAAGACAGGCTTCTTTCTCGATCAACGATCGAACGTCGCTCTAGCGGCAAAAGCGGTTCGTGAACTTGCGCGTGCAGCAAAGCAGGAAGGCCGAACGCTTAAAATTCTCGATCTCTTTTGCTATGTCGGTCAGTGGGGCACGCAGCTCGCAAGCGTTGCTCGCGCTGAGGGCGCCGAGGTGCAGGTCACGCTCGTCGATGCCTCGATGAAAGCACTCGAGATTGCAGCTCACAACGTACGTGAAGCGGGTGGCGAAGCGCTTGTTCTTAAGCTCGATATTCTCGATCAATTGGCGTCAGCCACAGAGAAAAATGCTTTCGATATCGTCATCTGTGACCCACCGGCCTTCGTCAAAAAGAAAAAGGATCTGCCCACAGGCACACAGGCTTACGTGAAGGTGAACAAGGAAGCCCTCCGCAAAACCAAAGCGGGGGGGCTCTTCGTGAGTTGTTCATGCTCGGGTCTTTTCGATGAGACCGAATTTCGCGCGATGCTCGCTCGCGTCACGGCCTCTTACTACCGACCGATTCGCTGGTTCGCCCGCGGGAGCCACGGACCCG
>CAJYOV010000581.1 GCA_913776405.1 Pseudobdellovibrionaceae bacterium | reverse complement strand
CCCATCGTTATGAAGTAAACCTTCAATCGACTGGGATCTCGCCTTCGTTTGATGAACATCGTATCGGTGCAGCAAGCGTCGAAGTTCCTAAACTCGTTTCTGAATTGCTAAACCAGTGACCCAAATCATCGAGATCACCCAAAACAGGGGAAACTCAATCGGTTGACCCTGAAGTCGGAAACATCGAAGCTTAGAGACCTGATGTCTCAGTTACTTCGCTATAAACGCATTACGATTTGCGATGATCACCCGATCTGGAGTTACGGCCTTGAGTTCTTTCTCAAGAAAACGCTGACTCACGAAACCCAGTTTGTCGGATGTAAAACTGGCGAAGCTCTTTTGCACTCAGTTAAAAATCAAGAACCCGATCTCATCGTTCTAGATCTGAAGCTCCCCGATCGCTCGGGAATCGATCTTTTGAAAGAGTTAGATGTCTTGAAGCTGAAGTCGCGCGTTGTTGTCATGACCGGGTGCGATCAGTCGGCGATCTTGCGCCAAGTTTTAAATCACAACGTTCACGCTCTGCTTTGGAAGACGTATTCCGAAGACCATCTGCCGAGTGTTCTCGAGACGATCGCAAACGACGCGCGCACCCGCACGTACGTCGACCCTGAGATCAAATCGTTTCTTGAGAGTAAACCTGGTGCGGTTTTAACGCCGAGAGAAGATGAAGTGACGGGCCTTCTCGTTAAAGGCCACACGAACCCAGAGATCGCCATGATTCTTGGGTGCTCGACCGAAACCATCAAAACACATCGAGCGAATATCATGCGAAAGACGGGCGCGACAA
Organism: Pseudobdellovibrionaceae bacterium; assembly: GCA_913776405.1. Lineage (GTDB taxonomy): Bacteria > Bdellovibrionota > Bdellovibrionia > Bdellovibrionales > JAMPXM01 > CAJYOV01. The sequence continues at coordinate 1,267 of CAJYOV010000581.1, read as the reverse complement.
ATCGCGCAGAACTCAATGCGTGGTATCTGCAGGGCCGAACGAATCAGTGAGCCATTGAGCAGTCTTCGCTTCCGCCTGGGCTAGGCGTTGGCGTTACTGCAGGCGGTGGCGTAGGTGTTGGCGCGTTTGATTGCACCAGTTGAAAATCCGCACACGAATAATAGTTTGATGGGTTATTCGGGTTGTCTGTCATCACTTGAATCATTTGAAGTGTGCAGTTTGTGCATGTCATGGACGGCAGGGTCAGTTCGGTGCTGTATTGGTGCGGAAGCCCGCCCCCGTCCTGTGTATCTGGGATCGTAACAGGCGTCGACCATGTCACGTCACCATCTGTCGAGAAGCGAAACTCGAAACGCCCAGGATGATTGATCGTTTCTTCCCAGGTGACCGTGATTTTATCGCCCGCGTTTAACGTTGGCGGGTTTGCTTGCTTCGGCTTATTTCCACACGGCCCAACTTTTAATCCAGCATCGGATGTGCGAGGCGCAATGCCCGCGCTCATTTTCAAGCGCGCATGTGCGGACGAAATGAGAGGCGTCACCAAAATCAGACATGCGATCCAGAATTTCATTTTGCGCCCTTTTCGTGGCAAGACGTGATCGCGCTAGACAGTGCGTCGGAGAGACTCATCGCATCTGTTGAAACGACCGTGATATTCTGGCGAAGAACCACCGCGTTCATACATTGATACTCGGTGCGATTGTACTCGCCGCCTTCGACGAACGCGCCTGGAGCCGCGCCTTCACGTGCGCCTTCAGTATCGAAGCTGAAAGTTGTGACCGGTACGCAAGCGTCTTCACCTGATTTGAGTTTCACGCATTCGGTCATCGTTGTTTTCACGTCGGAGATGCCAGGCTTAAACACACGGCGATCACATTTGAAGCTCGCAAGATCCGAACAGATCGACGATGCGAGCGCAATCTTGGATGAAGCTCGAATTTTTGCGACACAAGACGACGTCAAATTGCCAGCGAATTCGCCGACGGATTTGAATTGCCCGCAGTTGGTGTATGTCACCAGCAGAATCGGTACGATGATAAGAAGGAGGTAGCGTGAGCGAATCATGCAGTCTCTTATCGGAACACTCGATACGAGACTGAAGGCTGAATCGGCCGCATCAAACTGAGACGGGTTTAGTAGTGCGGTGGCTTTTCGTTGCCCGGACCAACCGGGTTAGCGGCATTCGCCGCTTCGTTCAAACGGTCTGAAAGCTTTTTGACCGACAGTTCAAGCTGAGCAATCAGAAGCCCCTGCTCATAGATCGTGT
>CAJYOV010000580.1 GCA_913776405.1 Pseudobdellovibrionaceae bacterium | reverse complement strand
CTTGAGTCCAATTCATCGAAACGTTGAGGAAGCCCGCGCAACGGAAGAAGCGCGCAGGGCCGTGTACGCCGATCGCGCCACCCGTGTAGCCTTCCGCTTTTTGCTCAGCGGTTGGGTAGCCAACGGGAATGAAGATTCCGAATTTATCTGAGTCTCGGGGTGTGCCAAGCGCGTAAGTGCCGACAGGCGTTTTCAAATCGCCATCGGCCGTTTTCTCAAGACCACCGCGACCGAGAGCCACGTCGTAGTTCGCTTGCGCGACGCCGTCCTTACAAAGGTAAATCACTTGGATGCTAGTCAAAGCCACGAGCGATGTCTCGCGAGTCGCACACGGATCTTCTGCGGGCAGCTCTTTGACAAGCCGAAGTTGAGTGGGCGGCTGATGAGCGCACGAGTTGTTCGCGCGCGGTTGCGAGTTCGTGAACCACGATGCGTTCGCTTCACTTGCAGAGAAGAGATTCATCGCCATCGCAAGCGTGAGTGCGAACGCAGATGTGATGAGTTTTGGATGTGTCATTTGTAAAATCTCCTCTTCGCTAGCGATTTCCGTCACCACGTAAACGTCCGAAGATCACGTATGAACCTCAAAGTGATTACGGCCGAGGTAGTCCCGCAATCCAGCCCTCTCGAGCAAGCTTCGGGTCACGGTTCTCCGATTCTGCAATCAAGCGACCATGGCGGGCGAGCCAATATCCGCCTAGCGCCAAGAGGCAAGCATCGGCGTGATCGGCGTCTTGCTCGATCAAAGCCACAGTTTCCTCGGAGATATCCACATCGGAAAAGGCCTTCAGTGCTTCGCGAACTTGTGTTCGATTGCGCGTTCTTAGTTTCAAAACTTCGCGCCACATGAGTGATGGGTAGGCTTCGAAGAGGATCGGTCGATCCATGCGGAAATCGCGAGCGTTCTCGAAATAACGTAAATGAATCCACTCGGAGCCGTAGAGCCCAAGATCGCGCCAAAAACGATACGTCCCGCACTGAATGTTTTTTTGAAACGGATGCGTGCGGAAAACTGAGTTCGCATTTGCTACGAGTTCGACAGCGCGGACGGGGAATGCGGGTGGAGGCGCGTTCGTGGCGGATGAATTGGATCTCTTGATCTGGGATTCGCGATTTGCCTGCGCCAAGATCTCGTCGAAGAAACGAGCCGCAGCTTTTAAACCATAGCCTTGGCGTTCACGCGTGTCTTCTGCCGCCATCGCGAAGAGCTCGCGAAGGGTTGCGGCGCCTGGCGGTTTGTTTCGGGGCCACGTCTCGGCGGGAAGTCCAAACACCGCGTCGGCCAAGATGGCAGTTTGAGACGATCGCAAAATGTGGTGCGCGCAATCACGGTCCATCTCTCTTGTGAGAATAGCCGCGAGCGCAGACGGGCTAAAACTATCGAGCCTCAATTTTTTACCATCGCGAGTCAGCGCCGTGAGTTTTGGTCTAACACTGCTCGATCGCGTATCGACTCGGGTTTCGACCCACGCAAGCGGCAAAGGCTTCGCGCGCTCACCGCCGTGAAACACAGCCCCTGTCTGATCAAGGCCGATGAAGAAATTAAAGTGCGGGTTGAGATCGGGAAAATGCACGCTGACGAGCGTACTCGATTCGAAATAAAAAAGGCGACTCGGTGGAGTCGCCTTTAACGCGCCGGGTTTCAAAAAGGAACCTGGCACCTTCCGTTAGGCGCCTTTGGAGCCTGGGATTGGAGAGAGTTGGACGAGCTCTTTTTGGTGTTGAGCGTGGGCGTCGCCGTAGCCGGTGTGGCTGACGTACTCTTGTTCTGTGAAGTCGTCGACTTGGATGGCTTCCCAGCGGAGCTTGTCGGCTTTTGCGAGTTCATCGTACTCGGCTTGAGTAATGATGTTTTTCTCGAGAGCTGCTTTCGCTGCAGCGTCGCCGCGAAGTTTCGCGATCGCTTTTGATTTAACGGCTTTGCGAACTTTCTTTTCAGTCGCTTCTGCGCGTTTAACCGATGCGAATGCTTCTTCCAAGAGAGCCATCTGCTGAGTGCGATCTGTTGGCACGTAGATGCCTTCAGTGTGACGCGCACGGAGCTCGACGTTGTTCATGACTTCCGACGCGATCTTGTGCGTGTGGTTGTCGTTTGCTTCGCCAGCTAAGGCGTTCAAGTTCGACCACATGCGGAGTGGACCGCGGAAGAGCCAGCCGAGTCCTGGAGGCGCGACGTTTGCGAACAAGCCGTCGAAGCCTTTTTGGATTTCATAGAGCGAGTGGTTCATCGCGAAGTGAACGAATGGAAGATCTTCTTTGCGACGACCTTCGGCTTCGTACCGACGGAGCACCGCTGTACCGATGAACATCCAAGAGAGGATGTCGGCAAAGCGACCTGTCGTTTTACCTTTGAACTTCAAAGCGCCACCGAGCGAACCCATCGCGATATCCGTCATGATAGCGAACGATGCAGCCGCCCAGCCGAGCTTCCGATAGTAGCGAGCTGTCGGGCCGCTAACAGGTGAGCCTGCGAGCATACCGCGAGTAAGACTCAAGCCAATTGAGCGGAACATGTTGCGAACAATGTTGCCGACCATGCCGAAGAAAGCGCGATCGAACTGCTTCACGTTCTTCTCGCCGATTGAAACCGCTACGTCGAATGCGTACGGGTGACCACGAAGTGCACCTTGGCCGAAGACGATCAACGTGCGAGTGAGAATGTTCGCACCTTCAACCGTGATACCGATTGGTGTTCCGATGTAGAGGTGAGCGAGCAAGTTTTTTGGGCCGCGAGAAATTCCAGCGCCGCCCATGATGTCGAGACCATCGTTGATGATCTTACGAGCGAGCTCCGTTTGCGAATACTTGGCCATCGCTGTGATCACCGAAGGCTTAAGCCCTTTGTCGATCGCGCCGAGCGTGTAGCGACGAGCGGCTTCCATCAAGTAAGTGTAGCCACCGATACGAGCCATCGGCTCTTCGATGCCTTCGAACATACCGATCGGCACACCGAACTGTTTACGAACCGAGGCGTGCGCGCTTACGACACGCATCACCATCTTGCCGCCACCGACTGATTGCGCAGGCAGCGAGATACCGCGGCCAGCTGCCAAACATTCGTTGACCATCTGCCAGCCGCGACCAACGCCTTCCAAGCCGCCAACAATTGTGTCGACAGAGACGACAACGTCTTTACCTTGAGTTGGACAGTTGTGGAAGGGGACGCCGAGTGGGTCATGTCTGCGACCGATGACGACGCCTGGAGTTTTTGAAGGGATCAGAGCTGCGGTAATACCGAGATCTTCGCCTTTACCCAAGAGGTTGTTCGGGTCTTTCAAGCGGAACGCGAGACCGATCGTCGTTGCGATAGCAGCGAGCGTGATCCAACGCTTGTTCCAGTTGAGACGGATGTAGAGTTTGCCGTCGTCACCTTTAAAGAGAACGCCGTTCGATGTTACTGATGCCGCATCTGAACCTGCGTTCGGCTCTGTGAGACCGAAACATGGAATCTCTTCGCCCGTCGCAAGTTTCGGGAGGAGCTTTTTCTTTTGCTCGTCTGTTCCATAGTGCGCGAGAAGTTCGGCAGGGCCGAGAGAGTTTGGAACCATGACCATGATCGACATCGCGACTGAACGCGACGAGAGCTTCTGGATGACTTCGCTGTGAGCGAGAGCTGAGAAGCCGAGGCCACCGTATTCCTTCGGAATGATCATGCCGAGGAATTTTTCTTTCTTAACGATTTCCCACGCAGCAGGTGGAATCTCGCGCGTTTCCCACATCTTCCAGTCGTCGACAGCCGCACAGAGGCGCTCAACCGGACCGTTCATGAACGCAACTTCTTCCGCCGTGAGGTTCGGATAAGATTCGTCCATCAATTTTTTGAAATCAGGCTTTCCAGAGAAAAGATCTTTCTCAACCCAAACGGAACCCGCTTCGATTGCATCGCGCTCAGCATCTGTGATCGCTGGCATAATCGGTGCGAGGACTTTCATCGCGATTGGCGAGATGAGAGCTGCACGAATCGGCGGAATCGCAAACACGAGAAGAACGACGACGACTGCTGCGATCAACCAGATTGGAGCCATGAAGCCCCAAAGAAGTGCTGCAATCGCGACGGTCCACACGATGAGTGGTGCGCCGACGAAACCGAGAACGAAAATCGCAAGGATCGTTCCGATCACTGCGAGGGCTGTCACTCCGTCTTGGAGAAACAGGCCGTATAAAGGTAATGAATCCACTTGATGCCTCCAACTATTGATACCGTTAATAGTCTCTACTAATTTCTCTTCTTCGACGAATTCCGTTTTGCAGAACTCGACGTCTTAACTTTTGCGTGAAGTTTCGCGTCCTGCGGCGCGGGTGACTTTTTTGTCACTCGAGCACGCGAGTCCGCAGGTTGCGCTCGACTAATCTCGAGGAGCGCTTTGAAAGATCGCTTGAGATGAAGTTCCGCTTTTGGATCTTCGAGCATGCGATTGAAGTGGTGGTAGCCAAGTACGAAGGAATACATAGACCACGCGAATTGTTCGACATCCAGATCTTTGCGGAAGTGGCCTTCTTCAACCGCAAGCTGGGCAGCGCGTTCGACGTTTGCGATCAAATCTTTCTGCGCTTTCTGAACGAAATCGCGAAGAGCACCTGGACGATCATCGAGTTCGACCGACGCCGAGATCAAAATGCTGCCGCCAGGAAGCGCCATCTCGTCGTTCAAATGATCGAACCAATTTTTGAACATCTCCTTCAATCGCGGTTCACCACGCGGCGCTCGAAACGCAGGCTTCATCACGACATCAACAAATCGTTCTGTCGCTTGTCTCAGAACTTCGAGCTGAAGTTGGTCCTTGCCGCCGAAGTGAGCGAAGAGTCCGCTTTTCGACATGCCGACTGCTTTTGCCAGCTCACCGATTGTCAGACCCTCAATCCCCTCGCGACTCGCGATCTTGACCGCTGTATCGAGAATGAGAGCCTTGGTGTTGGCCGATTTTGTGTTGTCTATTTTCAAAGCCGTACTCATGCCTCAAGAATAGCACGACCGTTCGTTCGGTCAATTGGCCAAAATGAGACATCCGGGCCTAACCTAAGGCTAGCTCGAAGACAAATGGGCGCACTTTCATCTAATAGAGTTTAACTTTTCCGGTATCGACCCAGTAGAGGGCGCTTTTTATGGTCAGCTGCTTCGCATCAACGCGCGCTTTCAAGAACGCAGACTTGCTCGTGAGGTCGCGAGCGATGCCATCAGCGTTCAGCGCGGCTTCAACTTCATTCTTGGAGTGAGGGTCGAGTTGCTTCTTTCCGATGTAAGGGCTGCCTTCGAGACTCGAACATTGGGTGTGGCCGAGAACTAAGATGAGGTGCGAATCGAAATTGCGCACGGCTTGCTCAAGACTGGAAATCACAGAGGTGTCGAGCTGTGGGCCCGATACACGGATTGTCGTGATCTCGCCGATTCCCTGGTCGAAAATGATTTCAGGCGGGGAGATCGATTCAGAGCAAGCGAGAATAATCGCGTGCGGTTTTTGATCTGTGGATGAGCGAATACGGTCTTCTGCCAAACGTCCATCAGCGCGGAACGTTTTGTTAACGAAACGCGCATTGCCGTTGAGCAACCACTTTAACGATTGATCAGCTGACACTGAATTCTTGCTGAGCTCCGCTGCTGCCGGTGCTGGCGTTGTTGCAACAGTCGATGACGTAGGACTTGAGCCGGCAGTCGCTGAGGTAGGGGCAGCGGCGTCGTCACCTTCGTGCAGCTCGATCGTGCTTGCGGGAGCGCCGTCTTTCGCAGCTTCTCTCGCGCTTTGTTTCAGGTTTTCTGGGACCGAGTCTTTCGCGTTTTCAGCTGACGCTTCTGGCGTG
>CAJYOV010000579.1 GCA_913776405.1 Pseudobdellovibrionaceae bacterium | reverse complement strand
CGACGGGCATACCGTCTGGGACGACTGTCAGCGTCGAGCTTCTTCAAAAAGTCTCGAAAACTCTCGGCGATATCGCGATGGTCGAGACACCTCCAAAGATGGAAGGTCGTCAACTCTTCGCGCTCTTCGCTCCAGATCCGATGAAGATCAAAGAGTTTAAAGCCGCAGGCGGCAAGGCACCTGAAAAGGGCCCTGACCTCGTCGACGAGCCAGACGAAGAGGATGGCGAGTAAGGGGAGTAGTGGGAGCAGTTTGAAGCCGCAGTCGCAGATGCAGATGCGGTTTCAGTCCGGTTTCAGTTTACAGGGCAGTCTCATCTGAAGCTGAAACTTAAACTGAACTGCCACTGTCTCTGATTCTGGTGCAGCTGCTAAAAACTGAGCTCAATCTGTAGCCGGTGCAGCTGCTAAAAACTAAAAAGCCTTGGGTGTACCCCAAGGCTTTTTTCATTTCATGCGCATGAAGTGAATCTTCGTGCGTGGAGTTTAAGTTCTCAGTTATGGCCTACGCAGTGAAATTTGCCCCAGACGCGGTTCTGCATGTTGAGTGCGCGGATTTCGATGTCGCCGTGGAATTTGCGCGGGGCTTCGAATTGCGCGAATTTTTTTGCGGGCTCGTTTACGACGGCCAACGTGAAGCGACGTAAGTTGCCGTTCGTTTCAACGACCATGTCGCCGTCGATCGACTGGCCCATGATTTTTTGCTCGTAGCGACCGGTGCCGTAAGGCTCGCCTTTGTCGCCCGTCGTTTCGTAGAGATTCAATTCAACTTTTACGCCGTCGATCGTGCTTTCGCACGAGAGGCGTTCGGCTTCGTCCATACGGGCTTGCGCCTGCGCGGTCGAAACGGCCAAAGACGAAATGAGAGATGAAAGAAGAACGGCTGAAAGGAAGAGTGAGAGAGCTTTCATATCTTAATCCTTTGTAACGATGGAATCTTCGAGCTTCGTTAGGCCTGCGGCTTTCGGAAGTTGAGACTTAAAGAACACGCTCGGACTCGAAACGGATCTCATTGTCTTTACGGTCTGTTCACCCGTGATAAAGTTCTGGTCTTCGACTTTCGTTCCGAACGCGCCGGTTGAAACGAGGCGCTGACCAATCAGAATGATCTCGCCGTTTTGGAATTGGAATTTTTGAATCCGGTTCCAAGCCATCGTTAGATCGTCGAGATGGGAAATTGAAATCAAGCCGGTCTTCGAGATCTGAACGCTGTTGAAGCTATCCGATTCGGTCTTCGCATCGCTTGCGAGAATGACTTTCGAACCCTCGCGGTGAAGTTTCAACGAGCCGTCAGATTCGCCTAGGTAAATTCTGAAAGCACGTTGACCTTGAGTGTTTTCGACAGCGACCGCGAGGTCTTGGCGACCGTCGAGGTTCACGTCGCCGTAAGCGAAACTCGATGAAACGCTTGCGACCAATTCATCGCCTGTTTTGAGTGAGCGAAACCCGCGAGATGTTTTGTAAGCACCGACAAGCTGGTACTGAGGGCCGATCAGTTTTTGAAGGCTCTGAATGGTTTGGCTTTTCTTCGCCATGACTTCGTCTAAAACCGACGGGTCTTTCGCGTGAGCGGCACCTGCCCACAAAAGACCGAAGATGATAAGGCTCGAAAACGAGCGTTTCATGGAAGTGCTCCCTCAAAAACGGATGATTCAGAGGCTGAGAAGAGCAATCTAGAAGCCAAAGGTTTTGGTCGCTCAGTGCGAACCAGGTCTCGGCTGCAAATAAAGAGGGGACCGCGAGCGGCAAACTGTCGAGCGTTTAGACATCCCTGAAATCAAAGCGCAAGGGTCTCGGTATGAGAGCGGGTGTCCGCGATTGGATGCACCTGAGTGGATTGCCGCGCAAAGATGATCCGGATCGCGAAAAAGCAAAAGGCCTCTGAGCTCACGCGTGGAGTGCTCAGAGGCCTTTCTCGTTCTTACCGAATGAACGACTTTTAAGATCTAAAGATTAGCGTTGGCAGCCAGCAGGAGCGCAGCGACGCGAGAAGCTGTAGCACGCGTCCAACGCGTTGTTTTGGGCTTCGCGTGCGTTGCGACCACGGCCCTGGTAAATCTGGCCGCGCGCGTTCTGCGCGTAGCAGATGACTGGGCGAGGGCGCGGAGGCGGGTAGCCGTGACCTGGGCCACGACCGGGTCCGCGGTCCCAACCGTCGCCACGACCGGGTCCGCGACCGGGTCCGCGGTCCCAACCGTCGCCACGACCGGGTCCGCGACCAGGACCGCGGTCCCAACCGTCGCCACGACCTGGGCCGCCGCGGCCGGGGCCACGGTCCCAACCATCGCGGTCATTGCGATCGAAGACATCGGCAGCGATTAATCCAACAACACCACCGACAACGCCCGCAACGATCGCGTCTGAACGGCGTTGATCGCGCTCGTCGTCGCGACGCTGTTCGTCTGCACGGCGATCATCTTGACGATCATCACGACGACTTTCGCCGCGATCGTCGCGACGCTCGTCGCGTAAGTCGCCGCGAACTTCTGGACGCGCATCGCCGCGACCTGGGCGGTCACCTGGCGCTGCAAGAGCAGGCTGAGCTACTACGGATCCGAGAACGATTAATGATAAAACGAGTTTCTTAGCGTTGAACATGAAGAGCACTCCCATTCAAATTTCCCTCAATCCAGAAGCGCTACATCCTGCTGCGTTCTCGTGAGCAACAAACGACGACTCAAACATCATCGAGCATCCAAAATTCCGAATGCGTGCCTTCCACAAATGCAACCGAGGGGCCGAAGAAACTGGAGTCGTTTCGAAACCGGCAAGGGACTCATCTCTGTTCTGGAAGAAATGAGGAGCGGTGAGGCAAAATGGCCAATCTCAGCCTCGGTGCTTATTTACACAAAAGAGAGAAAGCGAAGGTCGAAACGCACCACCGGAATCACGTCTTACGGGCTGAAAACGAGAACGATGTAGACACAAAAAAGCACCACGTGAACGGCGCCCTCAAGAAGCGTTGTCCGTTTGTTTGAGAAC
>CAJYOV010000578.1 GCA_913776405.1 Pseudobdellovibrionaceae bacterium | reverse complement strand
TTTTATCTTGGAGCGTGTTGCGAATCGTTCACTCGTGTCTTCGACGCCGCCTTGGTAGAACCGCCTCACTTGAAAGAGGTGGATATGACTCTCGATCGCAAACTTGGACGCGCCTTTGGCTTCGTTCTCGCAGTCGCTCTTAGCGCAACTTCAAGCGCAGCTCTTGCCCTCTCGACCCCTTTCAAAAATATCGATCAGATCGCAGACTCACTCGGCCTCTCGACGTACGCGAAATCTCAATCGGCAAAGATGATCAAGATCGCCATTTTGGATAACGGCTTCAAAGGCTACAAAGCTCAACTCGGAAAAACGCTTCCGAAGTCGACAAAATACCACCCAGGCCCCGTACCCGTGGATTCTAAGAACGAAGAAGTCCACGGTCTTTACATGGCTCAAATCGTTGCGGGCCTTCTCGCAAAAACTCCGGGCATCAAATACGAATTGCACCTGTTCTCGGCGTTCGGCTACTCGAACCTCGATAAAGCCGTTACAACCCTCGTTGAGGATGGCTACGATCTCGCTCTCTATGCTCAAGTTTGGGAATACGGCGGAAACGGCGACGGTCGCGGTTTCATTAACTCAGTCGTCAATCGCGCAACAGCGGGCGGCGTCGTTTGGATCAACGCGGCCGGTAACTTCGGCGACAACACCTACCGCGCCCCTGTTGAAAAAATCGCTGATGACTGGGCTTACCTTCCGAGCCCGAATCGCGGTGTCCGCGTTCGTTGCCTCGAAAATGCAAAACGCAAATGTAACCTTCGTGCGGTGTTGAGCTGGAACGTCTTCAAAGACGACATGAATCTCGGCACCGACAAAGACCTCGACCTCGTGCTCAGCGATGACACGCTCAAAGTTTTGCGCACAGGCGGTCTCCAACAGGTCATCTCGATCACTGGCGACTCACAAGGCAAGTCGCTCTACCCTCGTGAAATTGTCGAGGCCGAGTTGTCTCCGGGTATCTACGAACTGCGTGTGAAAGTGCGTAGCCAGAACTTCTCGAAAGCTGGCGATGAACTTCGCATCGTGACGAGCGGCGACTACATTGAACAGTTGGACAAAACCGCTGCTGATGAAACGCTTCTTTCGCCTGCGGACAACGCGACCGTCATCACAGTCGGCGCAACCGATTCGGAGAAAAGCTCAAAGTCAGCATCTCGAGGAAAACCGGAGTACTCCGTCGCATCGGCACTCGTTCTCGAAAACGGCGACATGTACAAAGGCTCATCGAATTCGTCGGCGATGGCAGTGGCACTCGCAGCCGTCTACAAATCACAAAAGCCAGACGCCACACGAGCGGATGTGCTCGCGTTTTTGGGCGGCCGTGAATCTCTTCCGCCTCCGCCTGCGGGTGACGTCTCGGGCGCAGGTCTAACGCTTGAACAGCTTGGATTCCGCGCGATGGGTGTGAATGGCTGCTTCGCGATTACGCTTCTTCCATCGACTCCTAAACCAGCACTTCGTATTCTTCAAACGGGCGCTGTTACAGTTTCATCTGACGCAGGCCCGAAGATCATGACATCAGAAGATCCATTCACGCTCGGTCTTGGACCAAAACGCAAAAATGCCGACGACATGCTCGTAGTGAGCGAAGATGGCTTCCGCGCGGTTGCTCGCAAGAAACAGCGCGAACTTGCACCAGGCAACTACGAAGTCGTTCAAAAGCCGGCTGGCGCTGTTTACTGCCAGTTCTAAGGCTGTTTTAATTTAGAATTTCTCAGTGGGGACACTTAAAGGGTTTCGGACACGAGACCCTTTTTTTATTTCGCGAGCGCTTTTTCGATGCGGTCAAGGCGCGCTTTCATTTCGGCGTTCTCTGATTTGAGCTTCTCGATCTCCTGCGTTTTCGATGCAAGATCCGACTTCAAAGTTTCGACGTCTGATTTCACACCGACCACTTGGGCGAACAAGTCTTGGATCGACTTGATAATTGGCGCGATGAGTTCAGTATAACGAACACCGTAACGATCCGTTTTTTTATCGTGATCGACGATGATGTTTGCCGGTTTGCGACCTGCGGTTTTGTGCGCGGCTTGAATCGCCTCTTCGGCTTCTTGCGCGATCAAACCGTAGTGCAGATCTTTATCGCCCGATTTCCAGTTATAAGAGACCGGTCGAAGTGTGCGGATGAAGTCGAGACCGAGATCTGAATCTTGAATATTTGTTTTCAAGCGGCGATCCGACGTGTTGACCGTGCCGTTTGCCGCATAGATCGTCGAGAACGAAGTGAGCTGGATATCGGCGATCTCCATTTCAATGAAATGGAGATTAGCATTCCAAGCGTCTCGGTACATCATTTTCAAATCGCGTAACGGCCGTCGCTAAGGGATACAACGGTTCACACCATCGTTAAGAATAAAGAGACGATCG
>CAJYOV010000577.1 GCA_913776405.1 Pseudobdellovibrionaceae bacterium | reverse complement strand
GAAATACGCGACTGACATCACGAAAGAACACATGGAGCAGGTCGAGGTGATCCGGACGCTCGCAGATACGGCGTCGCAGTTGGGCGCGGCCTCTGAAGAGTTGACGGCAACGGCGACTCAGCTTTCGGCCAACGCGCAAAAGACGACAGATCAGTCGACTGCAGCGGCGAGCGCTTCGCAACAAGTTGCTAACGGCGTCCAGTCGGTTTCAACAAACACAGAAGAAATGACTGCTTCGATCAAAGAGATCGCAAAAAACACGGTCGTCGGCTCACAGAAAACGAAAGAGAGCTTGAAGAAAGCGCAAGAGACGACGGTCATCATGGGCCAGCTTGGCGATAGCTCGAAGCCCAGCGGCTCGGTCATCAAGGTGATCAGTTCGATCGCTCAACAAACGAACCTTCTTGCTCTGAACGCGACGATCGAAGCCGCACGTGCGGGCGATGCCGGTAAGGGTTTCGCAGTCGTTGCGAACGAAGTGAAAGAGCTCGCTAAACAAACTGCAAAAGCGACAGAGGAGATCGGCGCGAAAGTCGGTCTGATGCAAGAATCGACCGACAGCGCGATCTCGGCGATCACTGATATCTCGAAAGCCGTCGAAGAAGTGAATACGATTTCGATGACGATCGCGACCGCTGTCGAAGAGCAAACCGCGACAACGAACGAAGTTTCGCGTGTCGTTGCCGAATCGAGCCGCGCTGTGGAAGGCATTTCGTCGACTGTTCGCTCAGTATCGGACGCCGCGATGCAGAGTTCTGCAGGTGCTGCGCAACTTCTCGACGCGTCGAAGTCGCTTTCGCAACTTGCAATGAAGCTCGAACAACTCGTTAAGAGAATTGAGAAGTAATTTATATGAGAGTTCTGATCGTTGACGACTCGGTCGTTTATCGCTCGCAGATTAAAGCCGCTCTGACGAATCAAAGCGGCATTGAAGTTGTGGGTGCCGCATCGAATGGCAAGATCGCGCTTGAAATGCTCGATCAGAAACCCGTCGACGTGATGACTCTCGATATGGAAATGCCGGTCATGAACGGCATCGAGACGCTGAGGGCTCTTCGCGCGAAGGGCTCAAAAGTCAAAGTTATCGTTTTTTCTTCGGCAACACGAAGTGGCTCCGAAGCAACGCTCGAAGCGCTCAGTAACGGCGCAAAAGACTTCATTGCAAAGCCCGATGGCAGTGCCGTCATCGGCGGTGGCGCCGAAGAGTTGATCAGAAAAGACCTTTTACCGAAGATTCGTCAGTTCGCATCGAGTCTTGCGAGTCAGTCCTCAGCCGCTTCACAGTCGGCAGCGCCTATCGTTGCGAAAGCAGAACCGGTCGCGCAGCCTGCAGCGGAAATGAATCCTCAATTTGTGGCGACGTACACCAAGAAAGATCTTGCTACGTTCTTACCTTCTGCGATCGTGATTGCGTCGTCGACGGGTGGCCCGGCCGCACATGACGTGATCTTCAAGGGTCTCAGCGGCAAACTTCGTTGCCCAGTCTTCATCGCGCAACACATGCCTCCTGTTTTCACGACAAGTTTCGCAAAACGACTCGGTTCGCATGCAGGACTTCCGTCAAAAGAGGCGAAGCATGGCGAAGTGGTCGCGAATGAGATTTACGTAGCGCCAGGCGACTACCATTTGTCTCTCGGCCTCGCCAACGGGAAGCTCACAACACTTCTCGATCAAGGCCCGCAAAGAAATTCGGTTCGACCAGCAGCTGATTTCTTGTTCGAAACAGCGGCCCAAATCTTCGGTCCGAAGACAATGGGCATTGTGCTGACCGGTATGGGTGAAGATGGCCTGGCTGGCTGCAAAGCCGTGAAAGCCGCGGGCGGTGGGGTCATGATCCAGAATCAAGAAAGCTGCGTTGTTTTCGGCATGCCTGGCGCCGTTCACGCGGCTGGAGCATTCGATGGTCAGGGCGATCTGACCGCAATTCAAACCTTGTTAGCAAGGATGGCGTTCGAATGAATCAATCAAAACCTTTTTCAGAGTATCTAGTCGAACAAGGTCTCGTGACAGCCGACGACCTCGTCGAGATTCTGATCTCGCAAACTCGCCAGCTACCAACACCGGCCGAACTCGTAAGACAACACAAACTTCTCAGCGCGAAGCAGTTGTTGGCTGTGTTCTCTCACCAGATGAAAACGTCAGTCGATTTCTCTACCGCTTGCCGAGAGCTCGGCCTCTGGACGCCTGAGTTTCAAAAACTTCTTCAGTCCGAAAACGAACGGCTTCGCATCCCGATCGTTCAGATTCTTCAGTCCTCAGGCAAGGTGAGTACGGAAGACCTGGTCTCGGCGCTAGATTCGTTTCTTTCAGAGGCCGCGACAAAACCAAATTTTGATGCACCTCAAGCTTCGGCCGACGCGCCATTAGAATCAGACGGGGACAGCTCTAACGACCACTTCAAAGAGTATTACTCGGACACGCTTCAAGCCCGCATGATAGCGCTTGCGAACGAGTGGGACCAATCGAACTCACAGGCCACAGACGTGTTGGTTGACGGTCTTCATGGACTCGTGGGCGCTGCGCGATTCTCGAAGCTCTCCGAGATCGAGGACCTTTTCAAAACCGCAGAAACCAATATTCGCGCACTCGCGGATTGCGCAACTCCGCTGCCGCAAGTTGCAATCGAAACGTTCCGAAAAGAGCTTGTCCAATCTTTAGAGAAAGCTTGGTCCCTTCGCGACGGATCTGTTTCAGAAATTGAGGTCGCCGTATGATCACCCAAAACGATTTAAAGTTTTTCGCTGATTACATCCACAAAGAACTTGGCATCGTTTACCAACAAGA
>CAJYOV010000576.1 GCA_913776405.1 Pseudobdellovibrionaceae bacterium | reverse complement strand
CACGACTACACCGCCGCGCACCCCACGTTGCCATTCGGGACCAGAGTCCAGGTTCGCAGTATGCGAACGGGCAAGAGTGTTGTCGTCCGAATCAACGACCGCGGCCCCTATTCAGGCAAACGCGTGATCGACCTGTCTTACGCCGCCGCTCGCAAACTCGGCATGGTCTCCGAAGGCGAAGACGAAGTCGTCATCAACCAAGTCGCCAGCCAGTAAAGCAAAGCGCTGGCTGGCAGGGAAAGTCGTGAGCCAGTAACCCGAAAAAATCGTCTCTGACAAGAGTCCAGACTCGGGGCTCGAGGTGTTTTCGTAATCGCGTTGTCAGCGTAGGATGAGTGTCTATTCAGCGTCGGTGGCGAGCCATCGATGGCTCCGTTCTGAGAGCCGTACTCCATGCGGCTGAGCGGACTTTCGCAGGACAAAAAAATGCCAATCAAGAAGACGAGCGCAACAGTCATTTCGATGAACCGTGGTCAATTTAAAATGATCGATAAGAGTAAGCGTGAGCGGCTCTCGATCAGCTGCAGCGAAGGAACGCTGTGGGTGACAGCCGCTGGCGACGAACAGGATTACGTCCTTCGCGCTGGCCAAAGCCTCGAACTCGACGCCAAAACAGGCAACGTTCTTCTCCAGAGCATCTCGTCGCATGTCGAAGCAGAGCTTCGAGGCGCCTGAAAAATCCAAGCGATGCTTGAAAAGTCCGAAGCGGGTCGCGCAGCAAGCCTGACCCAATCTAGACAGCCCGCACCCAAGCGCTAAAAAAGCCCACGAGCAAAACTCGCGGGCTTCCGGTTTCTCTAAACAAAATTAAATTACTCGTTCACAAGTGAGCAAGTTGCGGGTGCGGACTTCGTGAGTTCTGAGCCGGCTTGTTTGCACTCGATCAGCTTAGCCGAAATCCAGAGTTTACCCATGCCTTCGTCGCCCATGCCGCCGTGGCGGAAGAGAGCGGCCATGAGGGTTTGAGCTTTATCGCCTTTGAGTTCGATTTTCTTGCCGCCTGGAGCGCCGAGGTCGATGCCCTCGCACGAAACTTCGCCTGTTTGGAGGCTTTCACCGCAATCTGCGTCTTGGATCGCGAGGCGGATGCCGCTTTTCGATGGCGCTGCGGTCACGCCGATTTTCATGAGATCGCTCAGAGTCTCGTTGCTCTTCGAGGCTGCGAACGTTGTCGAGGAAATAGCCAGAGCGCCTAAAATTGCGAGTGCTGCTTTCATGATTCGTCTCCAATCGGTTTTTAAAGCTTGAGGGCGCCAAACCGGTCCAAACCAGAGGGCGCCCGCAAGCGACAAGAGACGAGGTTGCAGAAAGCGTTCCCGAAAGAACGGCTTACTGCGGAGTGAGCGTGTAATAGCAAGCGACTTTACCGGATTTCGTGCCTGCCGATTTATAAACAGCCATGCTCGAATAACCTGAAAGATCTGTCGTTGGGTATTCACCGTCGTTGTTACGCATGACTGACACGGAACCATTGCCGTTGACCAGTCTGAAATGATCCTCTGTCGGGCAGACGACGTCAGAATAACAAGTACGGCTCGAGCCGTCAGCCGAAGCAGCGATTAAGTCTGATTCGTAACCGACAAAAGAAAGACCCTCGAGAGTTTCAGTGTCTTGTTGAATCGCGACTGAGCTGAAATTCGGGCACGAGCGAACGTCAGAAGCCTCAACGCCTGGTTGTGAAGTCACAACGGAAGGGGCGCTTACGGTGTAGTTGAAAGTTTGCGATGAGCCCGCGAAAGCGTTGGCAGACGAAAGAAGAACGAGAAGAGCGAGGGCAGTTTTCATAGGTTTTCCTCATGAACGGGCGAACGGTTTAGAGGTAACTTACGCGAAATCACCCGCGCCCGTCTGTCGGGATCGTGTTAAGTCCAAAACCTACAAAAGCCGGTGACGCTCTTGGGCCTTCTGCCAAGCAATCGCGGCTAGCCGCGCCCGAGCACGCAGGACCAAGGCTTAAATAAACGCGCGAAGACCGCGCCAGAACACGAGACACGCGAAGATCAAGAGCAGCACGCCCGCAATCATGTTGATTCTTTGGATCATCTTTGGCGTGAGAGCCGTGCGGAAACGGGCAGAGATCCAGCTGACGAAAATCCACCAAAGTGTGGCGCCGATAAACACGCCACCCGTCGCGATCGTCGCATCGATGTAATTGGCGCCTTCAGTGGACGACGTGCCTAGCTTGACGGCCGCGAAGGCCGCAAGAAATGAAAAGACCGTCGTTGGGTTTGAGAGAGTCAAAACAAGCGTCGAAAAGAACGCGCGCCAAGCGGACGGTGCTGCGGCTTCGCCGTCAGGGTGCGCAACCATCGGGGGCGACTTGATGATCTTGATGCCGAGAGCTGCAAAGAAAAAGCTGCCAACCAACGAGATGTAAGCTTGGTACGTAAGAAACCAGTCCGAGATCGCTGTTAGACCGAAGGCCGCAACGGCACCGTAGAGAGTGTCGGCGAGGGCCGCGCCAAGGCCGGTGATTAAACCAATTCGCTGTCCATAGCGAAGCGATCGGCGCATGCAGAGAAGATTGATGGGGCCAACCGGGGCCGCAATCGCAAACCCGAGGAAGATGCCTTTGCAGAGAAGAAGAAACATAGCGCCGATTCAAGCAAGGAATCGGGCGCTCTGTCGAATCAATTCCGCGGCTTTTTGAAAGGGAGAGTGCACTCTTTGAACTCGAAATCCTTCTGACACGAAATCGCCTCGCGAATAGGCGTCGTGAACATCTCTTTTTGACGTTGATCACCATCCGTGTGCGAGTCGAAAATATATTCGTTCTCGATTGCACTCTCATCCGGGAAGTGGCTGGCGAGCGAGGGTTCAACACATTGCCAAGAACTCGTTGCTAAGAACA
>CAJYOV010000575.1 GCA_913776405.1 Pseudobdellovibrionaceae bacterium | reverse complement strand
CCTGCGCAACGACGACACTCACAATCGCGGGCCAATGCGTTTCATCAAGAGCGGGCTCTTGCTTGTCGCTAGGCATTTCGAGTTCCATCACGTCGATCACGAGCTGCCAAAGATCCTTGATCAGGCTCACGGCTGTCTGATGAGGATGGTGATCCAGAATGACGAGAGATTGACCGAAGTCAGGGGTACCGATCGTGTCTGCGATTTGACCCGCAAGCTCTGCTGGATTCACGAGATCCGTTAGTTCAACGCCCATCGCAGCGGCCGTGCCGAGAGCAATTCGCTCGAGCGAAAGATCGTTTTCTTCGGTGTAAAAGATCGACTGGTTGACCCAATCGCCGAAGATGAAACGTTTCTCATCGACCGTTTTAACGAGCGCGATTGCGCTCTCAGGAATCGTTTCGCCTTGCTCACGAGCTTCGTAAACACGCTTAAGCGCCGCGTTCTGTGACGCGAAACCGTGAACGGCACCGAGCGCCGCCATTAAAGTTTCAACGTGAACACCCTGATCGTTCGCCAGGACTTTGAGAAGAGTTTCTCTGAGATTTCCGACCGCCATGTTCCCGCGAACTTCAGACTCTGGCTGCCAAGGGAAACGCATAAAATCTCCGGTGTGAAAATGGAGGGAGCAAAGCTGCGACCGACGCAAATGCGAAGCATTTGCAAACTTACAGTTCGCCGCCTTTTAGGATGGTGATGATCTGTTTGGAGACAGTGTTCAGGCTTTCAAGGACGCCGCGACCGATTGAGGCATTGGCCTCGAAGTCAGGCGCGTTGTAGCGATTGAGTGCCGTGCGAAGTTCAGCCACGGACGCGATATTTGGAAGATCGCGTTTATTGTACTGAATCACGAGAGGGATTTTTTTGATGTCGTAGCCTTGTTGCTCGAGGTTTTTCTCGAGGTTTTTCATGGCTTCGATGTTCTCGTCCATACGCTCGAGCTGGGAATCGGCGACGAAGATAACGCCGTCGAGACCTTTCAAGATGAGCTTTCGGCTGGCGTCGTAAATGACCTGGCCAGGGACCGTGTAAAGGTGGAAGCGCGTTTGAAGACCGCGGAATTCGCCTACGTTCATCGGCAAGAAGTCGAAGAAGAGCGTGCGTTCCGGGTTGGTGTTGAAAGCAACGAGGTCCGATTGGCCTTGGCCAGCGGTCTTTTGATAGATCCACTGAATGTTGGTCGTTTTACCGCCGAGCGATGGCCCGTAGTAAACCACCTTGCAGTGAATCTCTTTTGCTTCCTGATTGATAAATGCCATTAAAGTTCGACTCGGTTTTCGAGTGCGCGTCCTAGAGTTCTATCGTCTACGTAATCGATGTCGCTGCCAAGTGGAACCCCGCTTGCGATGCGCGTAATTTTCACGTCTTTGTTCGCAAGCTGCTTTGCGAGATAGAGAACGGTTGTGTCGCCTTCGAGATCCGGATCAAGCGCCAAGATCACTTCGTTCACTTTTGGGGCGATGGTTTGCATTTCACCGAGGTAAGGGACTGGCGTGCCTTCGATTCCAGCATCGACGCGTTCCATGAGTTCGCGAATGCGGAGGTTGTTCGGGCCGATGTTGTCGAGAGGCGAGATTGCGCCGTGAAGAACGTGATAGAGACCGCGGAAGACGCCCGACGATTCAACGCGAGCGATGTCAGACGGCTCTTCGACGATGCATAAGAGATCTTGGCGGCGATTCGTGTCAGCACAGAAACGGCAGACATGAACTGCGTCTGTGTAGGAGAAGCACTGCGGGCACTGATGCACGTTTTCTTGAACGAGTTTGAGTGCCTCTTGAAGTTTGTCTGAGAGATCTGGGGTGCGGAGGATATGGTACGCAAGACGTTGAGCGGTCTTCGGCCCAATGCCGGGTAAGCGGTTCAATTCGTGGATGAGTTTTTCTAAGCTGCCGATTTTGAACATGCCGCTTAACCCCTCAGTTTCGCAGTTCGTAGTTACGGTAGAACCTAAGCCAGTCGTCGATCTCGAGCATCGTCGCATGCCTTTAAAGGTCCATGCAAATGGACCCCTTGAGTATGGTAACGATTTGCCTCGTGGCCAGGCTCAAATGGCTTTAAAGCCCAGGGAAATTCATTCCGCCGGTGAGTTTTTCCATTTCAGTTTGGTACGTGTCTTTTGCCTTTTTGAGAGCGTCGTTTGCCGCCGTCAAAACGAGGTCCTGAAGCATCTCGACGTCGCCTGATTTCATGACGTCTTCTTGGATCTTGAGAGCGATGATTTCGTGTTCACCGCGAACTTTTACGGTGACCGCGCCGCCGCCTGAAGTGCCTTCGTATTCACGAGTGCCGAGCTCTTCTTGGGTTTTTTTCATCTTAGCTTGGAGCTGGTTTGCTTGGCGCATGAGATTTGCCATTCCACCTTGCATGCCGCCCATTGGTCCGCCACCGCGTTTCATAGACTCTCCTTATCCTTTTTTGGTCTCTTTGATCGATTTGATCTGAGCCTTAAATGCATTTTGCGCCGCTTGAACAAGAGGATCTTGTTCAACGGCGGTTTCGACTGAGCGTTTTACTTCGGCCTTACGCTCTTCGGCCATCGCCTTTGGGGTCGCTTTTTGCGCCCCCTCGTCGGCGAGTTTCACGTCGACTTCGAGTTTCTTGTTCCAGAACGTTTCGA
>CAJYOV010000574.1 GCA_913776405.1 Pseudobdellovibrionaceae bacterium | reverse complement strand
ACTTCAGGACGCATTGGCACTTTTTGAGTGAACTTCGCGCCTTTAACGACAACTTCGTTAGCTGGCGTAACAGTAACTTGTACGCCGTTTCCTACTGTAACTGGTGCTCTACCGATACGTGACATGTGCTTTCACCAATCCTTATAAACTTAGTAGAGAGTGCAGAGAACTTCGCCGCCGAGACCTTGCTCAGTAGCTTGTTTGCTGCTCAGGATGCCTTTGCTCGTCGAGAGGATGGCGATGCCATAGCCCGAACGAACAGAAGGGATTTTGTCTGAAGGTACGTAGTAACGACGGCCTGGACGGCTCGCGCGACGAACGCTCGTGATTGCGTGTGAACCATCCGCTTTGTAAGCGAGGTAAACGCGCATCATGCCTTGTTTGCCATCTTTTACTGTTTTGAAATTTTTAACGTAACCTGCATCGCGCAAAACAGTTGCGATGCCCTCGCGCAATTTTGATGCTGGCACGTCGACTTTGTCGTGCTTCGCTGCGCCTGCGTTTCTGATACGCGTGAGGAACTCTGCGACCTTATCCATTCTCACTCCAAGTTTCTTCCAGCTCCCGCCAACCGGGAGCCGTTCGCTGGGAAACTAATCCCGCGTAGGTTTGACTAATATTATTTGCGGAAAGGCATGCCCAATTGCTCGAGCAAAGCTTTTGCGCCCGCATCGTCTTTTGAAGACGTGCAGATCGTGATGTTCATACCGCGAACTTTGTCTACGCGCTCGTAGTTAATCTCTGGGAACACGATTTGTTCTTTGAGACCGAGGTTGTAGTTACCACGACCGTCGAAACCCTTGTTCGGGAGACCACGGAAGTCGCGTACGCGCGGAAGCGCGAGGTTCATCAAACGATCAAGGAACGAGTACATCTTCTCGCGACGGAGAGTGACTGCTGCACCGATCGGCATGCCTTCGCGAAGTTTGAAGTTCGAGATGGCTTTCTTTGCCTTTGTAACAACCGCTTTTTGACCAGTGATTGTTGTGAGCTCGTCAGCCGCAACCTGAACGAGTTTTGGGTTTTGCGTAGCATCGCCCAAAGAAACGTTGATTACGATCTTCTCAAGACGCGGGATCTGCATCGCGCTCTTTACGTTGAGGGACTTTTTGAGGCCCCCAGCTGTTTCTTTTTCGTATTTCAATTGAAGGCGGTTTTTACCTGCAGCTGGCTTTGTTTGCGTGCCGGCTTTTACGGTGCTGCCTTCTTTTTTCGATTTTTTCTCTTCAGATTTCGCCACGGGCGTCTCCCTAAAATTTCAAATCACAATACTTCAGGGGCCAACGAAACGATCTTCGTGAATGCTTTCGCACGAAGCTCTCTCGCTACTGGTCCGAAGATACGAGTTCCGATTGGCTCTTTGTTGTTGTTGATCAACACCGCAGAGTTGTCATCGAAACGGATGTAAGAACCGTCGGCGCGACGAACTTTGTGACTCGTGCGAACGATAACAGCTTTTGCTACGTCGCCCTTTTTCACTTTCGCTGTCGGAGCTGCTTCTTTAATCGAAACAACAACGATGTCGCCAACCGATGCGTAACGGCGCTGAGATCCACCCAACACCTTCACACACATAACTTCTTTCGCGCCTGTGTTATCAGCTACGCGAAGGCGTGTTTGCATCTGAATCATACGTCTGCCCCTTCAGTGACCGTAGCGGCCTTAACAACTTCAGCCAAAGCCCAGCGCTTCGTTTTGCTGAGTGGGCGAGTTTGGTAGATGCGAACAGTGTCGCCGATTTTCGCTACGTTCTTCTCGTCGTGTGCTTTGAAGACAGAGCTACGGCGCATGAATTTGCCGTATTTCTTGTGGCGAACGAGGCGGAAGATCAAGACAGAGATCGTTTTGTCCATCTTGTCGCTGACGACTTCGCCAGTTACTTCGATCATACGACCGCGTGGTGCTTGCTCTTCGCCAGCAGCTTTTACAGCTGCTTTCTTTGGAGCTTTAGCCGCCGCAGTTTTTGCTGGTTTAGCAGTAGTTTTCGCCATGGTCTTAACCTTTCACCGCTTTAGCTTTTTTAGCTGCAGCAGCTGTCTTCAAGCGCGCGACATCGCGGCGTGATGCACGAATCGTCATTGGATTCGCAAGTTGACCGAGCGAATTCTTCATCTTTGCTTCGAAGATTTCCTTACGAAGCTCAGTCGCTTTCTTATTCAATTCTTTTTCCGATAAACCGGAAATATCCGAGTACTTCACCGACTACTCCCGAACAATAAACTTGGTTTTGAATGGGAGCTTGTGGCTAGCAAGGCGGAATGCTTCCGCAGCTTGTTCGCGAGTAACTCCGTTCATTTCGAACAACATTGAACCCGGCTTTACAACTGCAACCCAAAGTTCTGGGTTACCTTTACCGGAACCCATACGTACTTCAGCTGGTTTCTTAGTGACCGGCTTGTGTGGGAACGCGCGAACCCAGATCTTACCACCGCGCTTGATAGAGCGGCTGATCGCGATACGGCTTGCTTCGATTTGACGTGCTGTCAACCAAGCGTCTTCCATTGCTTGGAGACCGAAGTCTCCGAACGCAACAGTGTTTCCACGAGCTGCGAAACCAGCGCGTTTACCTTTGTGCTGCTTGCGGTGTTTAACTCGCTTAGGACTTAACACGACCAGCCTCCTGAACTTCTTTTTGCGAGAGAACGTCGCCTTTGTAGATCCACACTTTTACGCCGATGATGCCGTAAGCAGTCGTCGACTTCGCAGTGCCGTAATCGATATCTGCGCGAAGTGTGTGACGTGGAACCGACTTCTCAGTGTAGCCTTCTGTACGCGCGATTTCCGCGCCGTCGAGACGACCAGCAACTTGAACTTTAATACCGCGAACGCCGCCGCGGATCGCAGCTGCCATCGCCTTCTTCAAAGCACGGCGCCAAGAGATACGCTTTTCAAGCTGCTGAGCGATGTTCTCTGCAACGAGTTGAGCGTCTACGTCTGGCTTACGTACTTCTTGAATGTTGATGAAGACTTCGTTCGGCGTGAGCTTTTGAACGTCAGCTTTCAACTGATCGATGCCCGCGCCTTTTTTGCCGATCACAACGCCCGGACGTGCCGTCGAAATGATGACTTTTACTTTCTTCGCTGCACGTTCCATTTCGATGCGCGCGACACCTGCGTGACGGAGCTTCTCAGTGAGATATGTGCGGAGCTTGAAATCTTCGTGGAGGTTTTCAACGAACAGAGGACCTTTCGCGTACCAACGCGAATCCCATGTACGGATCACACCAACTCTAAGACCGATTGGATTTACCTTCTGACCCACTGATTACCTCTCGTCCAAAACTAAGTTGAAGTGGCTGGACTTCTTTTTAACCGGTGTCGCACGGCCTTGAGCGCGTGGACGGAAACGGCCAAGTGAAGGACCCATGTCGACAGTGACGTACTTTACGTACAAGTTGTCGACGTCGATGACTTTCTTTTGATCAGCGTTAGCCACTGCAGACTCAAGAAGCTTCTTGAGGTGGAGCGCTGGCTTTTGCGGCATGAACGAAAGGATCTTGAGAGCCTCGCTCACGTCTTTACCGCGGATCATATCTGCAACGATTCGCGCTTTTTGCGAACCGACGCGGACATTTCTGAGTTTCGCTTTAACTTCCATTGCTCAACCTCTTATTTCGAAGGCGCGGACTTGCCGGCCTTCTTCTCTGCGTGTCCGTGGTAAGTGCGCGTTGGTGCGAACTCGCCGTATTTATGACCGATCATGTTGTCAGTAACGTAAACCGGAACGAATTTCTTTCCGTTGTGTACTGCGAACGTGAGGCCGACCGCTTCAGGGAGAACCATCGAACGGCGCGACCAAGTTTTGATAACCTTCTTGTCGCCCTTTTCGATCGCCGTAGTGATCTTCTTCAAAAGGTGGTCGTCGATGAACGGACCTTTTTTTAATGAACGTGCCACGTGTTATTCCCCTTACTTCCGTCTCTTAACGATCTGAGAGTCAGTGCGTTTATTTTTACGAGTCTTGTAACCACGTGAAGGCTGACCCCACGGAGTAACTGGATGGTGACCCTTACCAACACCCTCACCGCCACCGAGTGGGTGATCGACTGGGTTCATCGCCATACCGCGGACTTGAGGGCGCTTGCCCTTCCAACGGTTACGACCGGCTTTACCGATTTTAATGTTTTCGTTGTCAGTGTTGCCGACTTGACCGATCGACGCCATGCACGTCGAAAGGATCTGACGAACTTCACCGCTCGGGAGGCGAACTTGGCAGTATTGGCCGAGTTTCGCTGCGAGTGTTGCACCTGTACCAGCGCCGCGTGCGATTTGCGCGCCTTTGCCTGGACGGAGCTCAACGTTGTGAATCGTTGTACCTACTGGGATCGAGCTGAGCGGAAGTGCGTTGCCTGGTTTAATATCGGCAGTCGCGCTTGCGATCACGCTGTCACCAACAGTCAAACCGATTGGCGCGATGATGTATGCGCGCGAACCGTCGATGTACTGAAGGAGAGCGATACGAGCCGTACGGTTCGGATCGTACTCGATCGAAACGACTTTCGCCGATACGTCGAGCTTGTTGCGTTTGAAGTCGATCACGCGGTAACGGCGCTTATGGCCGCCACCTTGGTGACGAACAGAGATCATACCGTGGTTACCACGGCCGGCTTTGTTCTTGAGCGGCTCAGTGAGTGAGCGCTCAGGCTTAACGCCTTTTGTGAGTTCTTTGAAGTCGAAGCCGGTCATTCCGCGACGACCTGGGCTGCGAGGATTGAAAATCTTGATACCCATGTCTTACGCCCCCTCGAACAACGCGATTTTCTCGCCTTGTTGCAGCTTCACAAGAGCTTTCTTCCAGTGCTTTGGTGGGCCCATTTTCGCTTGCTTGCGGAAGTAACGACCGCGGCAAACCATCGTGCGCACGCTAGCAACTTTAACGTTGAAAGCTTTTTCGATAGCGGACTTCACTTGATCCTTTGAAGCATCAAGAGCGACTTCAAACGCATATGTGTTTGCGTCTTCTGCGTGGCCCGCGTTTTTTTCACTGACTAATGGCTTCTTAATAATCTCGTACACGTTATGCCTCCACACCGCAGCGGCTGAGGATACGCTCGAGCGACGCCTTAGTTACGATCGCTGTGTCGTACTTGAGCAAATCAAGAACGTTCAAGCCATCGACTGAGTAGTAACGAATCGAAGTCATGTTGCGCGAAGCGCGGTCAAACATTGCGTCGTTCGTTTGGTCGATAAGAACTGCTTTCGAGACGCCGAACGTTTTCAAACGTTTTGCGAGCTCGCCAGTTTTACCTTGCGATTTCATGTCTTCAACGATGAAGAGCTTGCCCGCACCGTGAAGGTACGAGAGAGCCGAGCGGAGACCCGCTTGCTTCACTTTGCGTGGAAGAGTGTAGCTGTAGTCGCGTGGTTCTGGTCCGAAGATCGCGCCACCGCCTGGGTTGAGCGGCGAACGGCTCGAACCTTGACGTGCGTTACCAGTGCCTTTTTGTTTGAATGGCTTCTTACCGCCACCCGAAACGAGGCCTTTAGTCTTCGACATTGCCGTACCTTGACGGCGGCAAGCGAGCTGCCAGCGAACTACAGTGTGAAGAAGATCTTTGCGAACAGGCTGTTCGAAAACAGCTGCCGGAAGCTCAACTTCGCCGACGTTCTTTTTGTCCCAATTGAGAATTGATGCTTTAGCCATGGATTACTCTTTCACCAGCTTAACAAGCGTGTTGCGGGCGCCAGGAACCGGACCCTTAACGAGTACGACGCCTTCGTCCGAGAGAACGTCTACGATACGCACGTTGCGAACCGTGACAGTCTCATCACCGAGGTGACCAGGAAATTTCTTGCCCGGCATTACACGGCCTGGCCAAGTACGGTTACCAGATGAGCCTGGTTGACGGTGGAACTTCGAACCGTGAGCTGCAGGACCGCCGGCGAAATTCCAGCGACGAACAGAACCGTGGAAGCCTTTACCTTTTGAACGTGAAGTGATGCGGACAGTGTCGCCTTTAGCGAGGCTGCCGATGTCAATCTTCGCACCGGCAGTGACGCCTTCTGGAAGAGCTTGACGGAATTCTTTAATGAAAGAAGCGCCGTTCTCGAAACCGGCTTTTTTGAGGTGACCTTTTTCTGCCTTCGAAGTGTTGATGGCTTTTTTAGGTCGTGAAGCGAGCTGAACAGCTTCGTAGCCGTCTTTCTCTTTGGTCTTAACTTGAGAAACGACCCAAGTTTCCATCTTCAGAACGGTAACTGGGATGAGCTCCCCGTTTTCGCCATAAACTTGGGACATCCCAATTTTATGAGCGAAGATTCCGTTCAACTTAACGCCTGATGCGCCAGCGGTTGCTTTCTGTTCTCCGTCAGCACCCGCCGTGCTTCCGGATTGTTCTGTATCAGCCATTATTTCTCCCTAAACTAACTTGGCTTAAACTACTGATAACTTAATTTCGACATCAACGCCGGCAGAGAGATCGAGCTTCATGAGCTGATCAACTGTCTGTTGAGTCGGTTCCAAAATGTCCAACATGCGCTTGTGAGTGCGAATTTCGAACTGCTCACGAGACTTTTTGTCGACGTGTGGTGAACGAAGGACAGTATATTTGTTGATACGTGTTGGCAACGGAATCGGACCCGCTACGCGCGCGCCAGTACGGCGTGCTGTATCTACGATCTCGCGTGTCGATTGATCGAGAAGCTTGTGGTCGAATGCTTTCAATCGGATGCGAATCTTTTGGCTCTGCATGTGCTCGCTCTCACTTTGGTTGTAGAAGCCAAATATCGCAGGGGGTGGTTCCCGTTGGGTTTCGGCTTCTTTCGTAAAACATTAGGCGCCAAAAACCCAGATCGAGAACTCTTTGAGATTTTCAAAGACGATTCAGCCTTTTCTGAGCAAACCCGCGAACTTACGCCCTTTCGAGCGAACCGTTGCGCGTCTTTGACCCAGACCGAGTCTGATTTTTTGGCGTCACAAGTCGGCGAGTATGCAGTTGCGACGGAGTTGTTGTCAAAACTTTTTAATTACGAGAACGCGAATTATTTTGGGGCCGAAAACGCGGAGTTTTTTACTCGAAACGATCAGATTATCAGCAGCAGAACCAGCACCTGGCGCAGTCACAGTTCAGTTTCAGCGGGCAGCCCAGAACTAAGCCTGCCCTGCTACTCAAACTGAACTGAAACCGCCTCTGCATCTGCTACTGCTGCTTCAAACTGCCTTAGTAGCGTCCCATCCGGGTCAGGATCTCCTGAGAGACTTTCGGCGGAACTGTCGAGAATTGCTTGAATTCCATCGTGAACGTTCCGCGGCCTTGAGTGATCGAACGGAGGTCCGTTGCATAGCCGAACATGCTCGCAAGCGGCACCTCGGCATCAATGACCTGAGTCCCTCGACGCGCGGTCATACTATGAACCTTACCACGGCGAGAATTGAGGTCTCCAATAACACCACCCATGAACTCGTCGGGTGCCGACACCTCTACCTTGAAAACAGGCTCGAGAAGCTGTGGGTCCGCGTTGCGAGCCGCTTCGCGGAAGGCGTTGGCCGCCGCGATCTTGTAAGCCATCTCGGATGAAGTTTCTTCATTGTATTCGGCCGACACGAGCGTCGCCGAGAAGTCCATCATCTGGTTGCCAGCAAGAACCCCGTTTTCAAGAGACTCGCGGATG
>CAJYOV010000573.1 GCA_913776405.1 Pseudobdellovibrionaceae bacterium | reverse complement strand
ATCGTTCTTGAGACGTCTCGGTTTTGACGTGCTCTCCCTCGGTAAAGAAATGCTCGTGACCGATGCTCTCTTAAGCTTCCAACCCGAAATCGTGATCGCAAGCTTCCGGGGCCGAAATGTCGAGGGTTTGCGCCTAGCTCAACGCTTAAAGAAAACGATGGTGCCCCCACCGCGCGTGGTTCTGGCTTACTCGGGTGCGCGACCGCAGATTCCGCAAGAGTCACAGCGCGTGGTCGAAGCTCTCCTCGAGATTCCGGTCGAGCCACAGACCGCGATTCAGATGCTCGCAAAACTCTCGGGCCTCGCGCCTGAACCGATCCTCGAAAAATATGCGAAAGTTTCGTCTGCCGTTCTCACGCGTGATGAAAAAGCTGTTTTGATTACGGATCAGGTTCCACGCGCGACGAAGGGTGCCAGTGGGGTTGCAGTTATCGGCGGGTCTCCAAGTGAACAAAAAAGCTGGGACCCGAAGTCAGCGCCGGGTCAAGCGGCGACAGCACGCACGGAACGTTCGAGCCGATACGATCAATACCTAGCGGCACATGAGACCGAGAGAACCGATAAAGTTTTGCCACACGATAAAGCCGCAAAAGCGATGGCAAAGCTGAAGAAGGATTCAGAGTCTGAAAAAGACAGGCTCGACCGCATCGAAGCGGAAAAGCAAGCGTTCGCAAAAGCGCTCTTTGAATCCGGAAAAGATGAGAAAACGAAAAAGTAGCTGTGGCGCCGCTGGAGCGAGAATCTGCCGCCGATCAAGCATAAGCTTGCTGAGAGAGCTCACCGCATTCGCCGCGAGCTCTATCACGCCATTTACTTTTTCTTTTTAAATAAGAGACCCACGACATCTTTTAAGTCACCGCGCAGGAGATCGACGGGTTTTCCGTCGCCGCCTGGAGCGCCACCTGTCGATGTGCCGACCAGCATGATTTCGCGACGTGCATCGATGAAATCTGCATCGAGAGACACCGCATGCTGCAAGTTCTTCTTCGCGTTCTCGGGGTCACCACTCAAGCGCAGGTGAACACCACGTACGAAGTAGTAAGTTGGGCTGTGTCGATCTTCCGGCGGAATTTCGCCAAGCTCCTGACGAACGCGATCGAGCGTGTCTTCGCCGACCTTGTAAGTTTTAAGCCGAGCCCACATGTGTAGAAGACGCGCTTCCGTCGTCGGTGGTGCGAGCGTGACCGCTTCTTCCATCAACTCACGAGCTTTCTTGAAGTCGCCCTTCGTGAAAAGACGGCGTGCTTCTTCCATCAACTGCTCGGCTTGAAGGATCGATTCCGCGCGCCCTTTTTCTTTTTCCAGGAGGTAAGCAGCACGCTTATCAGGATCCGCAACGACGTCATAAGCAGTGGTGATCAAAGCAAAACACTTCTTCGTCAAATCGCGGATCTCCGCCGGCGTTTCCGCTGGCAACTTATCCGGGTGAAGAATTTTTGCGAGGTCATGGTACGCGCGCTTGATGTCGGCGTCTTTCGTCTTCGGAAGCACGTTCAAGCGTTCGAAGTAGTTCTGCTTTTCTAAGTCGACCAAGAGACGCGAAAGGCGCTTCTTCTGAGCCGAGATGTCGACGACTTGAACCGGTTCACCAAAGCGAAGGACGCGGCTTACGATGAGCGCGTGAAGCGCAGGGTAGAAGACGTCTTCAGGCAACGTCGAATCGGCAAGAGCTTGCTCTAAGGTCTGACGTGACGTGAGGTGATCGACCAGCTTGCCAGCACGTTGAACGACCGGGATCGTGAGAACTCGGTGAGTGGCAGAGAAGTCGGGGCCAATCTTGATGTTAAAACGCATCCAAGGCATGTAGTAGCCTTTGAGCCAATCAAGCTTGATCTTCGAGATCATCCACTCGTTCAAAAGTTCTGTGAAGTTTGTACGTGTCGTGACTGCGTCTTCGCGCAATTCATCCGACTCGATGAAGTTTACTTTCACCGGGTCGTTCGAGATTGTTTTCGAGAGACGGAGACCTTGTTGTTCCGCCATGACGATTTGAATCGCGTGCGGCGAAAGCACGTTGGCTTCAACGAGGCGTTCGCCCATCTTTTTCGTTTTGCCGGTCGCTTTCATCACTTCGTCGAGATCGTCTTGGCTGACGAATCCATACTCGACCATGAGAACGCCGAAGTACGACTTTGAGTCTTTCTGGTTCACCTGAACGATGTTGCCGCCTTGTACACCAATGCCGCAGACTTCGCCGTCGGGCGTGATGATATTCAAGTGACCGTGAACGCGTGGGTGTAAGAGAAGGCTAAAGATCCACGGGAGGTCGAAGCCGTGCACTTCGTTTGCGTCGTTGATCGACTTGATGCGCTCTTTGTGCGAGATCGTTTCTTTCGTGAGAAGCGCTTGCATCGGCGCAAGCGGGGCTTCGACGATGCCTTCAAGTTGCTGCTCAACCGCCGTCAAAACTTCTTTCAAATCGAACGGTTTATTCAGGAATGCTTTGGCGCCTGTTTCTTGAAGCGCTTCGCGAGCGTAACCTTTGTCTTTGTAAATTCCCGACATCAAAAAGATCGGGAAGTCCGAATGCGTTTCCTCGCGCAATTTCTTTGCGAGCAAACGGCCGTTCATCTTCGGTAACATGCAATCGACGAGAGCTGCGTGAAACGGCTGAAGTTTGACTAAGGCCAAAGCTTCATCCGGTTTCAAAGCGTGAGTCGCTTTAAAGCCTGCACGCGTGAACGTTTCTTTCAAAACCTTCCCGAGGGTGGCGTCATCGTCGACAATCAAGATGTTAATTTCGTCTTTTTGCATCGTTCTCTTATCGACCCATTCCCGCTCCTTCTCGAGTCCAGGTCCAGCCCACCGGTCCCGCCGGAGGTGCCCGCCGGAAGGTGCCAGGCTCCTTTCTGAAGCCCGCCGCATCAAAATCGAGCCTGTGGCTCGATTTGGGACGTCGGGT
>CAJYOV010000572.1 GCA_913776405.1 Pseudobdellovibrionaceae bacterium | reverse complement strand
CTTCGGTATCTTTACGCAAGGTCGCGCTGCGAGCGCAGGTAATCGCGCGACATTCCTTCAGCGCTTGATGGCGAAGTACACGAAGAAGCCGCTTTCACGAAAACCATTTAACTTCGACTCTCTCGATAACGAAATGCACCTTCGCTTAGCCGGTGCTCCAGCGCCGGCAGCTCCGGCAGCGCCGAAGCCAGCACCCGCACCGGTTAAGGAAGAAAACGAGATCGTGGTGACGGCACGTCGTCTGTCGGCGAAGCCAAACTTCCAACTCGTCGCGAAGCCAGTTGCGAAAACGATCGTGAAGCCCGCAGCGAAGCCTGTAGCGCGCACGGTTGCTAAGCCTGCGGCGAAGCCCGTCGCGAAAGCGCCGGCAAAGCCTGCTGCGAAGCCAGTTGCGAAAGCGGCGGCCAAACCAGCTGCAAAGCCAGTCGCGAAGGCGCCAGTGAAACCTGCGGCGAAGCCGGTTGCAAAAGCGACTGCGAAGCCCGCAGCTAAGCCAGTTGCGAAAGCGACGGCGAAGCCAGCGGCAGCGAAGCGTAAGGTTGCAAGCGTAGCGAAGAAGTAATCACGAAACGTGAAGGTGCTTATGAAGCGCATGATTTTTGTTCTTAGCCTGATCGTGATGAGCGTGTCGGTTTCCGCAAAAGCGGCGGGCAAGCCGACACAAGCCGATTCAGACAAAATGGTTGAAGCCATCTTCCGCGGCGATCAAAAACAGATCGCAGCGCTTAAGAAAAAAGGCGTGTCATTGGACGCCCTTTCATCGAACGACATGTCGGGCCTGATGCAACTCGCAGATGAAGGTCGCTTGGCTGAAGTGAAGAAAACAATCGCCCTCGGAGCCAAAGCTGACGCTGTAAATTCAAACGGCGAGACCGCTCTCTTCCAAGCGGCTTACAGCGGTCACACGGACGTAGCACTTTATTTGATCTCGAAGGGTGCGAAAACCGATCACGTCTCTAAGTCGAATAAAGAGTGCGCTCTTCACGCCGCCGTAAAGTCTGAGCAGCTGGAGTTGGCTAAAAAGCTCAAGGCCGCAGCTCCAAAATGCCTGACCCAAAAGAACATGGACGGCAAAACCCCAGCGGCTCTCGCTCAAGAGCTCGGCAACACAGAACTCGCAAAGCTTCTAAAGCCGTAATTCTGTCGCGGCTCTGCCGCGTTTCTGGCGTGATTCTGAGCGTCTGAGATCGCTCGCAGGCGCCAAACAATCGACAAGCCCCTCAAACTCAGGCTAAGCTGATCCCATCTTTCCAGTGGGGGTTTAGCTTAGCTGGTTAAAGCATCCCGCTCATAACGGGAGGATCACAGGTTCAAGTCCTGTAGCCCCTACCATCTCTAGTTCACGCGATCGAGCGGTCTTTGCGCTGTGGAAGCTGCAGGACGAATCGGGTGTGGCTTGCCTCTTTCACGTATTGAAGATCTCCGCCGTGCTCTTGAGCGATTCCTTTTGCGATACTCAGGCCGAGTCCCGTGCCTCGGCCGAAGTCTTTCGTCGTGAAGAAAGGCTCGAATATTCGATCGGCAATTTCAGACGGTATGCCCGCGCCACTGTCGGTGACCGCGACGACTACTAGATCTTTCTGAAGCGACACCTCGATTGAAACCCACTTTTTCTGAAGGTTTCGATTTGCATCGTACGAATTATTCAAAAGGTTCACTAAGATCTGCGTGATTTGGGCGCGTTTAACATCGACCTCGAACTCCATCTCATCGAAGTTCATTCGGATCTCGAATCCAGAAGCCTTAAGTCTCTGCTCGCAGAGTTTAAGCGCATCTTGAACTACGCTTGAAAAAGGCAGTCGGACTCTTGGTTCATGGCTCGACTCTCGGCCGAAAGATTTTAGGCCCTTGATAATCTCACTCATTCGCTCAGTTGTTTCAGAAGCATCGAGAAGCATGCCTTCAACCAAATTTTTATCCCTACCCGTAAGGGGATCGGCGCTGGCCACGATCTCTTTTGCTTCGTCGATATTGAGAACGATTGCTGCGAGAGGCGTATTGAGTTCGTGCGCGACTCCCGCTGCCATTTCACCAATCGATGCGAGCTTCGCCGCGTGATGAAGCTTTGCGCGTTCACGCATCAGTTCTGCTTGGTTCTTTTCATTCACATAACCACTGAAGAGTCCGAAGGAACTGGTCGCTAGGACGCCGAAGCCAACCATCGCGAGAGTACTCATGTAAGCAGGCTGAATATGGAGAAACATGTAGGCGAACGTGAGCGCCGTCAAAAAGAGAATCAAGAGAGTTTCGCGAAAGGAAAGAGCCAGGCTGCTAATCAGTGGAGCTAAGCCTAAGTTGATCGGATTTCCGACTTGGCCCACGACACTCTCGGGGTGAGAAAGCATAAAATTCGGAATTCCGAACATCGGTTCAAGCAGAACAAGGTAAGCACCCAGCTTGAAGTACTTCGTTCGAGAGATCGCGTAACCAACGAGGTTTCCGACATTCACCATGACGAGAGTGGCCGTTGGCGTGTAATTCGGGAAGTCGAAAACCGTGAGAGCCAACATCCCGAAAACCAAAGCCTGTCGGGCGATCAGTAGGCCAGACAAGATCTCGGCGCGCTTTTTCGCGACTTGATCAGTCACTTTTGGCGAAGCAGTAACCAACACGGAATAAAGGCCCATGTTGGTCTGATCGGCTTTTACTGAAGCTTAGAGAAGCACGTCTAGAAGTCGTCTCGACGACGGTAAAAGCGTGCTTCAACTTGAGATAGAGAATGGTCTAGGCCGAAATTTTCTCAGTTGAGAAACGGCACGAGTTATTCAAGCGGGACTGATGCGGGTTTGCCTGCGGGTGCGAGTGCGCGAACGTTGAGTCTGTGGGTAAAACCGACAGCCCTGCCAGCGTCATCAGCAACGATGTCGCTCGCATCATGGGGATCGGCCTCGACGGGGCAATCGTTCGGCATCGATCTCGTGAATTCATCGGGCACACAAACGGTGCGGGCAACCGGCACTTCGAACGATGCAAGCGCGACGGTCACGTTGCC
>CAJYOV010000571.1 GCA_913776405.1 Pseudobdellovibrionaceae bacterium | reverse complement strand
ACACATCGGAGCGCTCGTGCGCAAGAGCTGGCGACTCGTTTTGTCGGTTGTGATCTTCGGGCATTTCTTCGCGTCAACTTTTGTGACGTCGTCATGGTAGCAAAGCGCTTTCGCGTTGCCGTCTGATTCTTTTACGTCTTGGCCCGCTTGTGCGAACGCTGTTTCAGGCGTGAGAACTTTCGATGCGACAACCGCGCCGAGAAGGCCCAAGGTGCCGAGTTTCAAAAGCTGGCGGCGATCATTTGAGTGGTTCGAGTCATTCGACATAGCTGATTCCTCCGGGGGACGATTTAGTGAAATACGGTTTCGGACCTAGAAGCTCTCGAGTAGAGAATCACTAGGGTTTTCTCAATTAGCAACAGTTTGGTTATCAACTGGTTTTCAACATCGGTCCAATGTTTTTGATGTGTAGAACGCCGAGCGGCGAACTTGCGAACGTTGCGATCGAGTTCAATCGAATTTGGATTCAAGCCTTCGGTCGTAACTTCTAGTCGTGGCACCGGGCGACTTGCCTTCGCTTGGCAATCGGCAACACTTCGATTCATACATGTCTGACTCCGCTCTTGCTCGCGCTGCATTTCACGATCCTCATCTTCTTCGCGTGAGTCGAAGTTTCGCTTACGGTATCGGGCGTCTTCGCCCTACGTTGAGAGCCGATGTCGGTCTCGGGTATCTCCTGTGCCGACTGTTAGATACGGTTGAAGACGCAAGTTGGCCAATCCCAGCGCAACAACTTGCTGCATTCGAGAGTTTCAACCAGTTCCTGAAAGCAAGACCCGCAGAGACTGCTGTCCTTGATTGGGCCCGGTCTTTTCCTGTCGACGTGCCTGAAGGAGAAAGAGAACTATTAAACGCAAGCGCTCGTGTCTTCTCAGAATTTCATTCGCTCCCAATGGAGAAGCGGGACGTTCTGAAACGGCCGATTTTGTCGATGAGTGCTGGGATGAAATTCTTTACGGAGCGCACACGCACGACGGGGCGTTTACGATTAGCATCTCTCACGGAAGCGAACGCGTACTGTTTGTTTGTGGCGGGTGTTGTCGGTGAGTTGCTGACCGGTTTATTGAACCTTGAATTGGAAGCGTCGCCTCAGGGTCTTGTTTCGGGATCGCTCAAGCGAGAAACGTTTGTCGACGGCTGTCACTTCGGTCTTTTTCTGCAGAAGATCAATATTCTCAAAGATCAGCACTTGGACGAACAAGACGGGCGCTCGTTCATCTCGGACCGAAACGCGATGCTCGCGACAGTGAAAACGCACGCAGACCACGCGATCCGATATTTGCTTTCTATTCCGCTCGAGCGCTCGGATTACCGGCTGTTCTGTGCATGGGCACTTTATCTCGGACTTGCTACGATGCCACTTCTTGAGGCTGCGTCGGGCGACAAAGAAGAGGCGCCCAAGCTCTCGCGCACGCGCGCGCTTGCACTTGGTGCCAAGATCGAATTCGCCATCGGCGACGATCAAAAGCTCAAGTCTTTGTACACGTCATTAATAGCTGAATCTTCCGCGCTGTCAGATACCGACCTTAGGCTCGAATGCGAGGCTCCGGCGCAAGCTGAACACGTGCTGTCGCAAACGCTTGAGCTCTACGATGGAGTTCTCTCGCCGGACGAGCTTGCCGCAATTCTAACGGTTCGTTGAAACCTAGCTCAAAGCTTGAAATCGAGAATCCGCTGCCCGAGAGGCGAGAGCGGTTGGTACGCTTGTGACTGAATCCACACATTAGTGCCTGAATTCTTGGAGGAATGATGAACTTCGCGAATATGAACGTCCGGCCTTTGCCCTTACCAGCAGCGGCGAGTGACGCAGCCAACTTGAAGCTCGTTCTTGGAGTTATGTTGGTTCTCGCGGGTGGGTTGATTTTCTCTATTTGGAAAGAAAAGCTCTTCGCCTTGAAAGAAGAAGAGCGGTCGAAATTTTTGATGTACCACTTCGTGGGTGGATCTTGGGTGATCGCCATCTTCGCAGCGTGCGGCGGCGTCTACTTCTTGTTCGACTCGATCTTTCAGTTCACGACGTAACTTAAGATAGATTCTCGAGATCTTGGCGAATCGCAACGCGCTCGGTGAGAGTTTTTGTCGATTCGCTTTTTGGTTTTGTGAGCGCCACGAAGCCGACTGTCGCGACGCCCATCACAACGTGAACTACGTATTGAGCCTGGCTCAATTGCTGGCGATAGCCCAAAAGCACGGGTGCCAAAATCATGAAGACGCCTAAAACCGCGTCGATCGTCATATGAAGGCCGAGCGGGAGAACGCGGGCAATCGAATAGTAGTAGTTTGTGAAGAGGCTATAAGTGATGAGAGCAACCCCTGCACCTAAGAAAAGCAGGCGCGCTTCCAGAACGTCTTCGAAGTGGAAGAACCAAGGGCTAATCAGAAAGATCGCGCCCAAGAGATAATCGAGAACGTTGTGAGTCTTCAGTGAAAGCATGCCCAATCTCCTCCACATTAGTTGTAGGTCAGGATCTCTCACAGAGATTGACGAGCTCTGGGAGAACTTGTGTAGAATTAGACGCTTCATGGATGCGTTTTTTATCGTCGCCGTTTCAACTCTTTTTACGATCGTGAACCCTCTCGGGGCTCTCGGTCCGTTTCTATCCATGACGGTCGGTGAGTCGATCGACAAGAAAAAGCAAACAGCGAAGCTCGCCTCGATTTATGCGAGCGGGATTTTGGCGGGGAGCGCTCTCGCGGGCGCGTTCATCTTCCGCTTCTACGGCATCACCCTGCCTGCGTTAAAAATTTCCGGCGGTGTGCTGTTATTTTTTATCGCATTCGACATGGTAAACGCGCGCCAATCGCGCACCAAGCAAACGGCTGAAGAACAGTCTGAAGGCGTAAAGAAAGACGATATCGCGGTGTTCCCGCTCGCGATGCCGCTTCTCTCAGGGCCAGGTTCAATCGTCTCGGTTTTTCTTTTGTCTGATCAGGCAACAACGATATCGCGGCAAATCGCGCTCTACGGTGCGATTTCGATCATCGGTCTAGTTGCATTCGTTATTTTAAAAGAAGCGCATTGGTTGGCCCGCATTCTCGGTCAAACCGGTATCAACGTTTTCTCGCGACTGATGGGCGTTGTTCTCGCCGCAATCTCCGTACAGTTCGTTCTCGACGGACTCCGCGACGCCCTCCCAGGCCTCATGCGTTAGCCAGTTAAATAAATCAGCCACTCTTCGGGGACGTCGTCCAAGCCACCGAAGGCGGGGCGCGACAGATCGGAAGAGCGTCGTGTAGG
>CAJYOV010000570.1 GCA_913776405.1 Pseudobdellovibrionaceae bacterium | reverse complement strand
GTCTTGATCCGAGCACGCGTGAGCCGAACCCTCGCGCGCGAGTTCGCGGCAAGGGCTTCGTTCCTAGCGAGACTGATGAACCGTTAGGGTTGGCCGACGCCGACGTGGATCGTAGTCTCATCAACTGAGACTTTCGTTAAGATCACTTTCCACGGGAACAAAATGTAAAACGGCTGATAGACGACGCTGTGACCCCAGGCATCTGTGCGGATTACGGGGCGCGGGTAGCCCTGAGGGTAGAAGTTCATCGTGTAAGTCTGAACGTTGCGTTTCTTAAACGCGCTCGGCTTATCGAATTGAAGCGTGATCAAGGCTTCGTGAGCAGTCAGTGGTTGCACCGATGACAAGACAGGCGTTTCTTTTTGAAAGAGCACGATCCGATTCTTATAAGTGCCTACGCTCGCGTTTTGTGCGATTTTTGATGTCGGAAGAAATTGGCCTTCCTGACACGCACCTACAAACGTTCGGAACTGGAAGACGACCGATTTTTCAGTCTCTGAAATGCGGCGAATATCGGCTACGCGATTAAGAAGTGGGTAGTCGTGCTTTTGGCAGTCCGCTGGAAAGTAAGGCTCGATTTGAAAGTGAGTCTGCGAAGCAGTCGTCCAGAAAGTCTGAGTCGCGGCTTTTTGAGCGCCAGCGCTTTCAGCCGCGCTGTTTTGAGCGATGAGGATCAAGGCAAAGAAAACGAGT
This sequence comes from Pseudobdellovibrionaceae bacterium, assembly GCA_913776405.1. Lineage (GTDB taxonomy): Bacteria > Bdellovibrionota > Bdellovibrionia > Bdellovibrionales > JAMPXM01 > CAJYOV01. Next base: position 2,667 of record CAJYOV010000570.1, on the reverse strand, counting down.
TTTTTCACGTGAGTGGCCTAGTCAGTTCGAGTTTAAAAAAAAGAGTCGTTTGTTTTTCGTAAGACTCTGCAAACACCTGACCGTGAGTAAAGGCTCATCATTCAATCTTCAATCGGCCAACGAGCGCGGTTATTGACACTCGCGTACGTAGAAGTTTCAAAAGAACGAGCAATAATTAGCGTTCAAAGATCGGGGAAGGTGACCGAAATTTCAGTCCCTTCAGGGCATGAATTGATGGCAAGAGTCCAGCCGTAGAGCTTCGCCACGGTTGCAACCCAGGCGAGGCCGAGCCCCGTACCCTTGAGGCCCGTGTGCGATTTCATATTGCCGGTGTTGAAGGGTTCGCCGATGCGGTCAATGATCGCATCATCGATGCCGGGCCCTTTGTCCCGAATGAGAAGCTTGCGTGCCTTCACGATCACTTCGACCGGCTTCTCCGGCGGCGAAAACTTGATGGCATTGGTCAGTAAGTTTGAAACCAGCTGATCAAGATGACCCGGACTCGAGGCCACCGAAAAATCCTGTTCGATCTGAATTTTTAGCCGCTGAGGCCCCAATTTTTCCAAACGGTCTCGCGTTTTCTGAACGATCGAGCCAACGCGCAAAATATGGAGCGTTTTGTGGGGGTTCGAGTTCTCAAGTTCGGCCCACGAGAGAAATTGCGTGATGGTGTCACTTGTCCAGTCGATCTCTTTTAAGATCGTCGGCGCGAAGCCCGGCGGGAGGCTGGCTGCTCTCGATTCCGTTTCAGAGCGGATGATCGCAAGCGGAGTTTTCAGCTCGTGTGCCATCTGCAGCGACCACGCGCGCGTGAGTTTGTAATTGCGATTGATTCGGTCGATTAACTTTTGAACCGTCGCGATCAGATTTGAGAATTCATCGGCCTCAGCCCAGAAGCTGTTTCGAAAACGCAAAAGCTCATCAGGCAAGCGGTCGACGTCTTTTAGATTTTTGAGGTCTGAGGTTGCGTTGGTGAGGTGAACGTTCAAAAGCCGAACCGGCGAAATAAGAATCAACGTGAGCGCGGCTGAGATGCCGAAGAGGCCGACCGCGAGTAAGAACATCAACGAGACCGTACGACTATCGTAGATCGACCAGTTGACGAAGTTTGTATCGAGCAGCAGCCCAACTTGCAAAATTCTGTTGGGAGCGATCCGTGCGTTGTGAATGCGCACGTATTGATCTTTAGCCGCAACCGTAATCCATTCCTTGTTGATCGGCAGTTCCGTTTGCAGAAGGGCTACGTTGAAAGATTCGTAGAGGATGTCGCCGGTGTTGTCTCGGAGGATGTAGACTTTGCCGATCCGCGCGGGCCCGAGGATGCTCGTGATAAGTCGGTCCATCTCTTCAGACGGGAGACTTAAACTCGATTTGAATTCTTCCGACGTGATCAGCGCCTGGAGCACACGATCGATTTGCTGATCGATCAGATGTAAACGCTCGTTTCGAAAGAAGTACGACGTGACGCCGTTGAAGGTCACGGCGGCAAGAACAAGCGTGATGAAAATGATGAAGAAGAACCTATTCCTCAATCCAGTAACCTAGATTGCGCGAGTTCTTAATCGAGGCACTCGCACCGGCCTCTTCGAGCTTGCGGCGCAGTTTGTTGACGGTTGTTTCAATAGCGTTACTTTCGACGTCGGCGCTCGTTTGCCAAACTTCTTCGTAGAGAGTCGTCTTCGGGAAGACTTTGCCAGGCGTTTTGAGAAACGCCCGTAAGAGAAGAAATTCTTTCGTTGCAAGTTGAAGGTCGACTTCGGCGACTTTCGCTGTGCGCTCAAGCATATCAAGCGTGATGTTGCCGAAGCGAAGTTCAGCAGGTAAGCGTTTGGCTAGAACGCGAAGGCGCGCGAGGAGCTCTTCATGGGCGAAGGGTTTCGACAGGTAGTCGTCTGCGCCAAGATCGAGTGCGATCGCCTTCTCGGATGGTGTGTTGATCGCTGAAAGAACCAGAACCTTCACTTGTGGGAACTTTTCTTTTAAAGGTGCAATCAGATTCAGCGAGTCTTTACCGTGAAGCATGCGATCGAGTACGAGTAAATCAAAGCGAATCGAGGACCCGTCAATCTGAGCGGCCAGCTCCTCGAATGTTGTGATCACACTTACGTGAAATGACTCAGAGAGAGTCCGCTCGAGGATTTCGACAAGTTTCGCTTCGTCTTCGACGATTAAAACATTCGCTTCCATCGCTTACTCATTCCACTTGCACGAGTAGCCGCCTTTTTCGAGCGACACTCGGATTTGATCGCGCACTTTTTCGCAGTGACTATTGCCGTTCTTCGACCAGGCGATGCGTTTCTTGATGCCGCGATTGACATAGAACAGCCAGCAGCCTGTACGAACTTCTTCGATCGCGAGCACACGGCTATCATCGCCCTTGAGGCACGAAATATCCGGCTTGGGTGGGGGGTCGGTCCGTTTGCGCGGGCCAGTGGGCTTTACCGGGGCCGTAGCAGCTGGCGCGCCGGTGTTGGTCGCCGCGCTTTGTGCCCCCGCGGCCGAGGTTTGAGCGGGCGAGTCAGAGGCTGTAGAGGCGGGCTGTGACTTCGTGGCACAGCCGACCATCATCGTTAGACCGACAAAAACGGGGAGTAAAAAACCGATCTTTATTCCGTGCACTTATACCCTGCCGCTGTGAGATTTTCGCGAATTCGTTTCTCTACACTC
>CAJYOV010000569.1 GCA_913776405.1 Pseudobdellovibrionaceae bacterium | reverse complement strand
GTTCCAGCTGCAAGGGTCCCGCGGTCTGCTTTTGCGCGAACGCCGTTCACGTTGTTCAAGATCCAACGGAGCTTCGAGCCAGAGAAGTAAGGGTCAATCACAAGCCCCGTCTTCTTGCGAATCATGTCGCTGTGACCTTCTTTTTTCCAGCGGTCGCAGTCGTCTGCTGTGCGGCGGTCTTGCCAGACGATCGCATTGTAAACGGGTTTGAGTGTTTTGCGGTCCCAGACGACGACGGTCTCACGCTGGTTCGTGATGCCGATGGCAGCGACTTCTGCGCCCTTGGCCTTCGCTTTTTTCAAACACTTGTCGATCGTGCTTAAGACGCTAGCCCAGATGTCATCGGGCTTGTGTTCAACCCAGCCCGGCTTTGGGAAGATCTGTCGATACTCCTGATTTACGGTTGCGATGGGTTGACCCTTCAGGTTCAACACGTTCACGGTTGTGCCGGTTGTGCCTTGGTCGATTGCGAGAAGGTATTTTGAGGATTTCGACACAGATCGAGTCGTCTTTTTACGTGCTTCTTTTTTCATGGATCAAATCCCGTCTTCACTTGGGGGGCCATTCGCCGTTAGTCTCAGGCTCGCGTTATGAAAAACTCGAGAGACCTCATAAATCTATTTTCCAGCATCGCTAATGACAACTCGGAAAACCTGATCTATCGGGTCTTCCCGCATTTCGTTGCGGAACTAGCGCGCAAGTACTTCCGCCTTCACGTCGAAGGCACAGAAAACATTCCGCGGCGCGGGCCCGCCATCATCGCGCCCAACCACTCGGGTTACTCGGGCTTTGACGCCCTTCTTCTTGCGCACGAAATAAAAAAGTCGACAGGTCGAATTCCGCGCGTTTTAACTCACCGTCTTTGGTTTGCGACTCAAACGACAGCAGTTCCAGCAGAAAAATTCGGCTTTATCGAAGCAACCACGTCAAACGCCACCGCCCAACTCAACAAAAATAATTTGGTCATTTTGTTTCCGGAAGGCGAGCAAGGGAATTTCAAACCCACGGTTGAGCGTTACCACTTACAAGAGTTCAAGCGCGGCTTTATTCGCCTCGCGATTCAACGTCAGTGCCCAATCGTGCCAACACTCGTCATCGGCGCCGAAGAAACGCACATCAACCTCGCGCAGCTCAATCTATCGAAGTATCTTCGCGGCTTGACGCTGCCGTTACCTCTGAATATCGTGCCGCTACCCGCGAAGTGGAAATTCGTGTTTCTTCCGCCAATCGAGCTTCCTTACAAGCCCGAGGCCGCTGACGACCGTGAGCTCGTAGCCGAGCTTGCCTCCGAAATTAAAGAAGAAATGCAAAAGCGCCTTCGCGAAGAACTCGCAAAGCGCGGCTCAGCCTTTTTCTAATCTCACTTAGAGTCCGCGACGAATCAGTTCGGTTCTGAGAGAACGCTTTCGATGAGGTCCATCGTTTCAGGCGCCGACCAGTCAGACGCGCCTGCGCTCGAGAACACCATTCGGCCTTGGCGATCGATGATGAAATTGGACGGTAACATGTCGACTTCATACTTCTGCGCGATGTCTTTAGTCGTGTCGTAGTAGGTCGGAAATGGGATGTTCTTTTTGGGCCAAAAGTCTTTTGCGAAGACACGACCGGCATCGCCATCATCGACGTTGACCGGGATCACGCGGAGGCCCTTGTCGCGAAACTTCGATTCCATCTCGGCAAAGGTCGGGAGTTCCGTCAGGCAAGGACCGCACCAACTCGCCCAGAAGCTGAGAATCACGACGTTTCCGCGGAAATCGGAGAGTTTTTTGGTCGCGCCAGATTCTTCTGTTAAAATGAACTCAGGAGCGGGTTGGCGTGCAGCGATTTCGTCAGCATCTGTCATCTCGCCCGATTCCATCTTTAGGGGTGGTGGGCGATTCTTCATCGAAGCCCAGTAGCCGAGAGATGCGAACACGAGAACAGCAACGAGGATGGCGCCCTTCATCCAGGTCTTCATCTGAGCGTCTTCGGTACTGCGCTTGAAGTCCTTCGACGGTTCGATTTTTGAGTTAGATGAATTTGGAGCTAGTGGTGACGGATTCTCATCGTTCATTCGAGAAGCGTAACGACAAAATAGACCCGGGTCAAAGCGGTCAAATCGTCGTTGAATACGTCCTACTCTTAGCAATCGCTGTCATCATCGCGGCGCTTATCACGAAGACGATGATTAGCCCAAGCGCCGATAGCCCTGGCTTTGTGCTCAGCGCGTGGCGAAATGTCGTTGAAGCCATCGGCTCCGACAAAGCCGACGACATTAACCGATAAACGAGGCAATAGATCGAGCGGTGAGTCTAATTAGACTGACGTTCCGATGCGATCTGCGGCTTGCGTGCCGACGATAAGATCCATCTCACGACAAAGTGCTGCGAGATCGTCGTCTTCAAGCGGACCGCGCACGCCAACGACATAGTCGCGACCCAAGCGGTCACGCACGATCAAACTGCCCGCAGTGTGCGGGTCAGCTTCGAGATCCGCGAACGACTCATCGAAGAGATCCTCACTTGGATAAATCATTACGAAAATGTTCGTGCCGCGCTCTTTAAAAATGCCGCGAGCTTGTTTGCGAACTTCGCCGAAACGTTCTTGAAGATTGAAATAAAGCTTCAACGCTTGCGCCTCTTGGTACTGCGCAAAGTAGATCCGAATCGGACCGTCAAAAATCGCCGCGTTGAAAGCCGGAGTGAAGAACCGGCTTTGCGTGACGTACGTCGCTGGCTCTAGAGCCGGCATTTGTGTGCTGGAAATCGCTTCGGTCATAGTCCCCCCTCCTTGGATTCAACCGCTCATAAGCGACACGCCTCCGGCATCCTGCCGTGAGGAAGTGTCATCTCTGAGACTAGTCAGGTGGTTTTTCGCAAAGCAATCCGTTTTTTTCGAGGCCTGATTAAATTTCCCGGCCCGAAGAGTAAGTTGTGTGTATCGGCATCTGCCCCACATCGAGGAAGAGTTCGTCGATTGAACCCGTCAACACCGCGAAGTCACACGCTTTCCCCTTTTCAAGAGAGCCAATTTGCTTCGCGAGACCGAGAGCGTGCGAGGCGCCAACTGTGTAGGCCACTAAAGTTTCCGCAAGTGTCATCTTCATGCGCACTCGCGCCAAAACACCCACCAAAGCAACGTCTTGAGATGGCGACGTGCCCGGATTGAAGTCCGTCGAAAGCGCGACCCGTGCACCTGCAGCCATCAGCTCTTTCGCTTTGGGATAAGCACAGTCCATGTAGAGATCTGCACTTGGAAGAAGAACACAGGTGACGTCACTCTTTGCTAACATCGCGATTTCTTCAGAGCCGAGCTGAACGAGATGATCCGCGGACTGGGCGCCGAGCTCGATCGCAAGACGAGCACCACCTGAGAGAGTCAGTTGATCGGCATGAATCGAACCACCAAAACCCAGTTTTTTCGCCGCAAGAAAGTAGCGCCGAGTTGAGTCTGCGCTGAAGTAACCTTTCTCAACAAAGGCGTCCACACGGGTTGCGAGTTTTTCTTTTTTCACTTTCGGAAGAGCGGTCTCAATTAAGTAATCGAGATACGTGTCGGCTGTTTCGAACTCGGCAGGCTTTGCATGCGCACCTAAGAACGTCGGCACGATCCGCGCGCGTTTCAGGGATTTTGCGGCTCGCAACATCTTGAGCTCTTCATCGAGGCTTAACCCGTAACCGCTCTTGACCTCAATGGTCGTTACACCCTGCCGAACGAATCGGTCTACGCGCTTCTGACCGATGGCCGCTAACTGCTTTTCAGAGGCTTGCCGAGTCGCACGCACAGTTGCGAGGATTCCGCCCCCGGCTTCGGCGATTTTTTGATACCCGACACCCTGATTTCTCATCTCGAATTCTGCAGAGCGGTTTCCGGCAAAAATCAGATGAGTGTGTGGCTCAACGAGACCGGGAATGACGACCCGCCCTTTTAAATCTTTGGCGCGCTTTTTTCGGTAATCGGGCGGCAACTTAGCTTCAGGGCCTACCCACTTGATCTTTCCATTTTCAGAGACGAGAGCCGCGTTTTCGATGGCCGCCAAATCCGCATCTGTGACATGTCGTCCTCCGCGCGCCGCAGCTGACGCAAGACTGACAAGTTTTCCGATTCCGCGAAACACTTCTAGCGCTTCTGCCATCTCTCCTCCAGGATTGGAGAATCGCATGAGTCAAACGATCCAATCAAGCCGCACAAAACTAATGATCGGATGGCGCGAGTGGGTGTCACTGCCCGATCTCGGCCTCCCTGTTATCCGCGCGAAGGTCGATACGGGCGCCAAAACTTCGTCTCTGCACGCGTTCAATATCGAGCCTTACTTTGACCGCGGTCGGCTACGCGTCGCTTTTCAAATCCACCCCCTGCGTACGAGAAAAGATTTAATCGTCACATGTGACGCCCCAGTCGTGGATTATCGAACAGTTTCAGATTCCGGCGGGCATCGGGAAAAGCGCTATGTCATCATGACCAGACTTCTTCTCGGTGAGGTTGAATTTCCGATCGAAATCACGCTCGCGAATCGAGAGTCGATGACGCACAAGATGTTGATCGGCCGCACCGCCATGAAACATCTCTTGATCGACCCGAGCCACGCGTTTCTTTTAGGCAAGCCCGATAAAATCGTCGGCGCCTACGCCTCGAAGAAAAAGAAGGCCTCGCTCGCCGGGAAGAACAAGAAGAAAAAGAAAATCAAATCTAGCTCCGTTTTAACCAAATCGGCTCTTAGGAAGCGTTCATGAAGATCGCCATTCTCTCTCGAAACCGCCAGCTCTACTCGACGAAACGTCTTATCGAAGCCGCAGAATCGCGCGGTCACGAAGTCCGCGTGATCGACCCACTTCGTTGCTACATCAACTTGTCATCCAAGAAGCCCGCCATTTTCTATCGTGGCGAACGACTTGAAGGCTTCGATGCCGTGATTCCGCGTATCGGTGCTTCGATCACGTTCTACGGCACTGCTGTCGTTCGTCAGTTCGAGATGATGGGCGTCTATGTGGTTAATGAATCGCAAGCGATCACTCGCTCACGCGACAAACTTCGTTCAATGCAACTTCTTGCGGGTTCAGGCGTTGGTCTTCCGATCACAGGCTTCGCCCATTCGCCAGACGACACCGATGGCCTGATCGGCTTCATCGGAAAGCCGCCTTACATCATCAAGCTTCTTGAAGGCACTCAAGGTAAAGGCGTCGTTCTCGCCGAAACTCGTAAAGCCGCAGAGAGCGTGATCGATGCCTTTCGAAATCTCGATGCCTACTTCCTGGTTCAGGAGTTCATCGCCGAAGCGTCGGGCGCAGACCTTCGTTGTTTCGTCGTCGGCGATCAAGTCGTTGCAGCAATGATGAGAAAGGCGAAGGAAGGCGAATTCCGCTCAAACCTTCACCGTGGTGGCAAAGCCGTGCAGGTCGAAATCTCAAAAGAAGAGTGTAACGTGGCCCTCCAAGCCGCTGAGATCATGGGGCTTGAAGTTGCCGGCGTCGATTTGATCC
>CAJYOV010000568.1 GCA_913776405.1 Pseudobdellovibrionaceae bacterium | reverse complement strand
GAATATTCAACTTTGCCCTGGCCGATCATGTCGATGATCTGCTCGGCCGAGTAAGGACCGTCTTGATCGAAACCACTTCCGTCATCTCGACGCTTCAGCACGATCCAAGATGACGAGAGCTGCCAGTCGCGCGGCCAACCCGACTGCGGTCGCGAGAGGGGTTGCACCGTGCGTGAGTCTGCCATCGAGATCATTTTTTTGAAGGCGTGTATCTCGAAAGGTTCATTCACAGGTGTCGCGTGCTGAGCGGCTTTCGCGACTTCAGATGCAGAGACTGTAACTTCGTCGACCGGCGGAATAGCAGGCGGAGTTTGAAGTGGAAGTGCATTGTAGGCTTCGCGGAATTCCGGAACTTCGCCGATCGTAACCCAGCCGGCATCGCCTGCGCGGAAGACGAGATCGACAAGAGTCAGCTGACCTTTGCGCAAATTCTCAATCAGGAACTCGGATGTGACCGGTCCTTGAGCCTTGCCATTGGAACTGTAATACCACTGAGTCATCTAAAGCCGTTCCTTCCGCGTTTTCACTAAGCGCGAGCCACTCTCAAACTCTCCCGGTGCAAGCTCGGCCAATCGTTCAACGATGCCGGCATACACGTTTGCGAAATCGCGAGCTGTGACATCGCGTTTCAACCATCTGAGCAACTCATTCTCATTCAGTTTACGGGAGCGGTACGCTAGGTACAATCTTTCTCCCATCATGCCGCCTAAGATCCGCGCCGCTTCGAGATAACTCGACGTACGTCGCGGTCGAACTTGCAGCGCCCTTCGACGCCCTTGCCGAAGCTGAATGAGCTCGCTCATGGAAAGATCCAAGACCAAGCGCAACGCCTCACTTTTCGTCTCACTCGCGCTGCTTCTTGAGGCCATAAGAATCTGCGTGCGTAAATCTGTCAGCGTTTCGGCCTTGCGACCGTGGTTGACGAGCTTCGAGATGAAATAAGCCACGGCTTCAGTCCAGATGAGAGCCTGAAGATCGCCTGGCAAACGCCAAAGGTTGCGTTCTCGATTTGAAAGTTTGGCGTGCAAGTAGAAGCCCGCGAGACTCGCGACATGGTTCACAGTCGCGCGTGGCAGATAGGCGAATCCGCCTTTCGGCATAAAAAACGGCTTCGCGTTTTTCAGATACCCAAGAGCAATCTCTCGATCCTTCTCTCCCATTTTAGACTGCACGTCTTTCCACGCGCGTTCGTCGTCCTCTCCGTAGACAGAGAGGTCGTCGACTTTGACTTCGACACCGAGATCCCCAGCCGCGAGTTTTACGAGCGCCGCAACGTGATCCGTGTAATCGAACTCCCAATCATCGTCATCATCGTCGTCATCGTCGATCCACTCGCCGTCATCGAGTGCTGTCGCCTCCGTAGCGTGATCTAAGAAGAAGAGATAGCTTTGCCATTTCACCCAAGGCGGCGAACTCTGAATGCAGAAGAGCGAATCTGTCAATTTCACGACGTCCGTCGAAAGCTCGAGATTTTTCTCGGCCAGTTCGAAGTAAATCGTCTCGGAATTGAGATGAACGACGACATCTTGGAGACTTGCGCCACGCAAACCAAATTCGTCACGCACCACCTTCGGCAAATGAGCACTTGCAACATGCAGGTCGCCGAAGATGACGTAGACGAGCGCGCCCGGATGCCGACGCGAAATCTGCTTCAGAAGTTTTGCCGCCGCTTTGTCTCGGGCATGAAGGTCTGCGCCTGAACGCTCACTGAGAGACGGCGTGTTAATGCCGTAGAGCTTAAACTTTTTCAGCTTCGCGAGCTCGAAGAGCGGCTTGTAATGATCCCAGGGAAAGCCCCATTCGAGATCCCATTTTGTCTTTTTGCGAAGTTGATCGAGTGAAAGTTCACCCGACAAATAAGCGTCGAGAAAGCGCTGCGACTTCGAAGAAAAACACTCGAGCCCTAGAACGATCGGCCTCTCATCCGAGAGTGACCGTAGAATTCGCAAGTGCGTTCGTTGCGCTTGCTGAAGGGCATGGAAGTCGCCACCGTAAACGAAATCCGCGTGCTCAATCGCCGACATCAATTCCGCTTTTGTCGAAACCGTCCAAGGCTTTTTCAATTCGCGTTCATAAACGGCCGTGTAAGCGCGCACGTCGGCGGGCTCTTTCCCACCTAGGCGCCGCAGCACCTCGCCCTTCACGGACTTCAAAAGAGATTTTCGAGTTTCTAACCAGCGGCGATTCGACACCTCTCCATTGTGGCAGAACTTCTTGCTTTAACAAAAAAGATTGGCTGTAATCGCTCCGTGGCAAAAACCTCAATGGGAGCGCACTCGTGAATCGCCGGACTTTTCTCTGGGCTTCTGCCGTAACAACGATCATCGCCCTCTTCGTCCATGGGTATCTTTACTCTCAGCACTTGGCGCTCGACGTCGGCCAAGCGTCTAAGAGCGTTTGCGACATCAACGCGACTTTCAACTGTTCAGCCGTTGCTGCCAGCAAATACTCGACGCTCTTTGGTTACCCGATGGCTCTTTGGGGTTTCATGGCCAACTTCGGGTTCTTAGTGCTCCTGGCGCTTTATCCCCTCACTGAAACCGATCGCCGTCCGATCGCGCGCAAAAACTTACTTTTGGTTTCAGGCGTCATCGCTCTCGCTTCAATCGCGATGGCACTGATCGCGTTCACACAAATGAGCCAGTACTGTCTCTTTTGTATCGCGGCCTACATTCTCTCGTTCCTGACATTCGGTTTTGTCTTTGCAGCTAACCGCGCCGATGCCGGCTCGAAGTTTGCGGGCTCAGCGTACGGCCCTAAAGATCTCACTCCGGTTGCCATCGTCGCAGCTGCGGGTCTTCTCGGCGTCGCTGTCGCACATAGCTCGATGACAAAGTCCTCTGGTTCCGCTGACTTGGATTTACAAGCTAAACAACTTGTTCAAGAGTGGCAAACAAGCCCAGAGCGACAAATTCAAACTGTCGACCCTCTCGTAAAGGGTCCAGACGCCGACAAAGCGAAGATGACCCTCGTAGAATTCGCTGATTTCCGTTGTATCCACTGTAAGCATGCGGCACCGGTCGTAAAAGCGTTCGCGGCTGCTCATCCTGATGTTCGCGTCGAGTTTCAACCATGGCCTTTAGATGGCGAATGCAACTCTGCCATCTCGCAAGCGAACGGCGCTTCATGCCTGCTCGCGCGTGTTGTCTGGTGCGCTGAAAAGAACAAGAAAACGGGCTGGGCGACTCACGATTACATCTTCGATCAAGACACGTACATGACGGCAGCCCAAATCGAAGGCGCTTTTAAAGACATGCAAGCGGTCACTCAGATGACACCCGCGGAAATGAAAGCGTGTACCGATTCAGACGAATCGAAAAAGATCGTGCGCGCCCAAGCCGACGCCGGCACAGCGCTCCAAATTCAAGGTACCCCTTCTATTTATGCAAACAAGAAGCAGCTCCCTGGCGGGCAAACCCTCCCCGTCTTAAAGCGCGCCTATCAGAGCCTTTAAATTTTTTTGAGGGCTCCAAAGCCCTTGAGAATTTGGCGTTCAGAGCCCGATTTTATCGAAAACGAAGTTGATGATGCGGCTGAACGCATCGTCAGCGACGATCGTGGCCGAAGGCAGAACGCCTTTCGATAGCTCTAAAAGAAAACCCAAAACCAGAATGGCAAAGACGCAGTAAATCGACGCCTTCACGACCCAGACGGTCGATCGAACGTCATCCAATTTTACTTCTCGTTCGATGTGGTCGATCTTCCGCAGCGTTGCCTTGAGATCTTCGAAATGCTCCATCGCACGGTCATGAAGCTCTTGCTGCTTCGACATGCTTAAGTGCTGAAGCCCCGGAAATGAACGTTTGGCCTTGATCGCGTTGATCAGATCGACCGAATAAGACAAGTACCGTTCAGCGCGGAATTTGAACTGCGGAAACTCATGCTTAGATTCAGCGAAGCTTCGCAACTCTTCGATGGCTTTGGCGTAATTCTCGTTGGCGACAAGAGATAACACCTGAGCGCGGAAGCTGTTTGCGCCGCCCTCACTTACCGACGCACGCATGCGCGCCGAGATTTTAGAATTCATTTCGCGCTCTTGATGGGCCTCAGCGACCTTCAAGGCGACATCGAGATTCTTCGCCATTCAAAAAACTGATCGGCTCCGTAAAGCGCTGACTGAAACGATTGAAACCAGACCTGGACCTGGACCTCGATATTTTGACAGGCCATGTGCAGTTTTGAGACGATAGTCCTATCACTACTTAGCTCAAAGACTCGAGACGGACATAAGTCATGGAGGATGCATGATCCACGAGCCAAACGCGCCAATTCCAGTTCCCCTTCCAACGGAAGTGCCGCCTCCTCCAAATCTTTCGCAACTTCCGTCGCACATCTTGCACTCAGGTACGGTTGAAACTCTGATCGGTCAGAACGAAGACTTGATGGCGCGCCTGAAGGTCAACATTCGCCGCAACAGCATCCTTGAGCAACAGCTGATGGAGCAAGAGCGAATCAATCAAGAGATCACGTTCGCGCACAACTCGCTCGTGTCGCAGATTCAAGTTCTTCAGGAGAAAGACGAAATGTGGCGCGAGAAAGCGTCTCGAGTTGATTCCGATCACAACGCTCTTCGCGAGCAGATCCAGCTGATGGAAGCGAAGGTTGAAGCAGCTGAAGAACGTCGCGACGAGCTGCTTGCGGGTTTACGATTCGAGCAAGCTTATCGCCGCCGCGTCCGTGCGTGGGTTCGACCTTACTTGAACGATATCCGTCATCAGCTCGATGAAGCTAAAACACGCGCAAGCTTCCTGGATCGCCAACTCGCAAACCGCGAGGCGACAATCGGCGATCTTCGTGCCCGCATGACTGACGCCGTCACTCAGATGCAGAACGTGACTCGCTCAGCAAACCAAGATCAGGCGTTACTCGTTGAAAAATACGAATCTCGCATGAAGGCTGCCGAGGCGGATGCTCAAAAGGCAAAAGCCGAGCTTCAACTTTACAAAGAGAAAGCGCTTCGTCTCGACGACGCCGTTTCATCTCAAACGGCTGCAGAAAATCGCATCATCTTCCTCGAGCGTCGTAACAGCGAGATGGAAGCTCAACTCTCTGGCGAAATGAAAGCGATCCAGGATCAACTGATCGCGTTCCGCAAAGAAGCGAAAACAACAGCGGCTGAATTGATGACCGTTTCCGAAGAGCGCGATCGCGCGATGAACGAGGCGCGCGAGGCAAAAGCGGAGCAAGCACGGATTCAAGATCAATTCGAAAGCTTGCAAGCCGTTTGGGCTGAAGCACAAAAGCGTTTTGAAGCCTCGAAGCTTCAACAAGAATCGCTCAATCGTTTGAATCAAGAATTGAGCCGTCAACTTCGCGCCGATCGTAAAGCGCGAGAGCCAGGCGAACGCGCCCCACTCAAAGCCGATGCGAAATCGGAAGCGGCTCCCGCTGCGACAACAGCCCCAGCACCCGCTCAAAACGCAGCGCAAACGACAGCAAGCTTAGATCGCATCGATGGTTTGTTAGCCGCTTTAGAAGCGGGTTTCACGAAAGCACGCGGCTCAGAAGCGCAGATCAACGGCCTCGACATCGTCGAGACCGATCGCGGTCACGAAGCGAGCCTTTAAGCTTCGTCGCTATCTTCATCCTGATTGGGAGTCGCCGCTGAAGTCTCTTCGGCGGCAGCTTTGAATGACAAGTAGCCTTGCGGTGCCGAAGGCGAAACTTGCCCCTGCTCGTCCGCAGTCACGAGCTCGATCGGAATAATCGCGGGATTCGAGTACGACATCGCCGCTTGCTGAGAGGTCTCATACACCTTGACGATGTTCAGCGGTGTTGCCGCAAACACACGGCGAAACTCGCTACAGAGGCCACTGAACCTCAAAT
>CAJYOV010000567.1 GCA_913776405.1 Pseudobdellovibrionaceae bacterium | reverse complement strand
ACACCTTGGCGGCGTTCACCCCAAGGTTGGTTACAGCTTGCGCTTAAGCCCATCGCGAGAACTTTGCGTGTGTCTGCTGGATCAATAATGCCGTCGTCCCACAAACGCGCGGTCGAGTAATAAGCAGATGACTCCGTTTCGTACTTCGCAAGCGTTGGCGCTTTGAACTTCGCTTGCTCTTCTGGCGTCAGGGTCTGACCTTTTTCTGCCATCTGATCCATCTTGACGGTTAAGAGAACGTTCGAGGCTTGCTCACCGCCCATAACCGAGATCTTTGCATTCGGCCACATCCACAAGAAACGCGGCTGATAAGCGCGACCGCACATGCCGTAGTTACCTGCGCCGTAAGAGCCGCCAAGAATGACCGTGAATTTCGGCACACGCGCATTTGAAACCGCCATGACCATCTTGGCGCCGTGTTTCGCGATCCCTTCGTTTTCATATTTCTTACCGACCATGAAGCCGGTGATGTTTTGAAGAAACACGAGTGGGATTTCGCGTTGCTCACAGAGTTCGATGAAGTGCGCCGCCTTCAGAGCCGATTCACTAAAAAGAACACCGTTGTTTGCGATGACCCCTACCGGCATACCGTGGATACGCGCGAAGCCTGTCACGAGAGTCGTACCGTAAAGCGGTTTGAACTCGTGAAATTTACTGCCATCGACGATGCGGGCGATGATCTCACGCACATCGAACGGCTTACGCGAGTCAGCCGGAATGATGCCGTACATCTCTTCGGCTTTGTAAGTGGGCTCTTCAGTTGGCGTCACCTTAAACGGGACCACCTTTTTCTTGTTTAAGTTTGCGACGATATCGCGCGTGATCTCGATGGCGTGCTGATCATCTTCAGCCAAGTGGTCAGTGACACCGCTCACGCTCGAGTGAACTTCACCGCCGCCCAACTCTTGCGCGGAGACGACTTCGCCTGTCGCGGCCTTGACGAGCGGTGGCCCACCCAAGAAAATCGTGCCGTTGCCTTTCACGATGACGTTCTCATCGCTCATTGCAGGAACGTAAGCGCCGCCTGCTGTACACGAACCCATCACCACAGAGATTTGCGTAATGTCGGCTGCCGACATGCGCGCTTGATTATAGAAAATGCGGCCGAAGTGATCGCGGTCAGGGAAAACTTCTGCTTGAAGAGGTAAGAAAGCGCCGCCGGAGTCGACAAGATAGATACACGGAAGGCCGTTTTCCATCGCGATCTCTTGCGCTCGCAAATGCTTCTTCACCGTCATTGGGAAGTACGTGCCGCCTTTGACCGTAGCATCGTTAGCGACGATCATGCAGTCTTGGCCCGAAACAACGCCGATACCTGCGACGACACCAGCACCGGGTGCGGCGCCATCGTAAAGTTCCCATGCTGCAAGTGTCGAGATCTCCATAAACGAAGAGCCTGAATCGATCAAAGCATCAATCCGTTCACGGGCCGTGAGTTTGCCGCGCGACTTGTGGCGAGCAACCGCTTCTTTACCGCCGCCCTCTTTCACGTGAGCCACGCGTGCGCGCCACTCTTCGACAACGGCTTTCATCGCTTTTGCGTTTGCGCGAAACTCCTCGCTCGTCGTTGAAATTTCAGATTCGATTTGCGGGCCTGCGGCTGGCGCAAAACTTCCTGTCGTATCTAAAGCCATGTCTTAAAGTCCTTCGCTCTCAGATTCGGAATTTTTGTCGTTTGAAGAAGAGCTCGCACCGGCACCCGAATTCAAAGCAAGTCGGCGCGAAAATTTCCATTCGGTTTCGACTTCGGCGACGAGCTTTCCCGTTGAGTCGTAGATTGAAACAAGCGACTCGGCTTCAGCGAATGTCTCTGTTCGTAATGTCAGCAGAACCGCTTCACGCTCGCTGACGGGCAATCGAAAGATCGCGCGAGCCGGGCCACTCGCTTTTGCCATGATTTTCAAAGAGACCGATGATGCCAAAAGTTCGGATCGATTCAGGTCGAGATGATGCTCCCAGAAAATACGGGCCGCGAATTCGCCAAGCGCTGAGAGTGCCGCATTGTGGATGACTCCACCCTCACCCTGATTTCGGATGAAGCCGGGCATGGTCACTTCTACCGAATCTTCTGTGAGGCTTGCGATCGACAGACCGGTTCCTAACATGAAGGGCTCAACAAGATTTGACGCTGCGCCTAAGAATTTGCGGTTTAACCACGCATTTCGAGATTCAATCAGGGCACCGACCGCACGCGGGTGACGAGCGAACGTCTTCAATTGTTCCGTCAGCTGGTCGGTCAGCTTGTCCGTTAGGCCTGGAAGTTTCGAGAGCAAACTCCCAAGTCTAGCATCGAGTTTTGAACGATCCACGATCACACCCTCACGTTGACTGGTTGGCCGTTAAGTTATTAGTCTAATCGCGTAGTACGAGCAACATGCGGAGCAAAGGAAACACATGAAATACCTCTCAGTTCTTCTCGTCTTGGTTCTCATGGTTTGGTCCTGGAGCCTTGCGACCGCAAAATCGAATTTCACCCTCGAACAGCACAAGCGCGTTGAAGCCGGCGTTGAGGAAGATGTTCGCGGTTTCATTCTCAGAAAGTATCCAAATACCCAGGATATTTATTGCCAGCAGCTCT
>CAJYOV010000566.1 GCA_913776405.1 Pseudobdellovibrionaceae bacterium | reverse complement strand
CTTGAAGTCAATTCGTCGCCGGGGCTTGAGGGCATCGAGAAGTCGACAGCCATCGACGTCGCAGGCTTAATCATCGAGCACATCGAACGAAACGCGAAGGCCACGCAGCGAAAATCTTTCACGTCACGTGCGTAAAAAGGCACTTGTTTTCCAAGTGCCGTTCTGGAACCAGAAGTTCGTATCAAGCTGATTTATTTTGAGTTAAAAATCCCCCGGATTCGTTCAGCCTCCGGGGGATTTTTTTTGATGTCACGCTCACTCACTCGCCTTGTTCCAATGTTCGTCTCTGCGTCGCTAACTCTTACGGCCTGCGGCGGTGGCGAAAAAGAGAAAGAGCGAGTCGTCGGCAAAAACGCCCCTGAAATGTGTCAGTACCAGCATGACGAAGGCGGCCGCGCCATCATGAGCAACGCAGGTCGCGTGAATCGGATCGACTCCGGCATGTTCGGCAAGCAGTACAACCGTTACGATCTCGAAGCCATTCTCTCAGCATCGGGCGCTGAAACAGTTCGTTACGCGAACGCGATCGACATCTTCCTTCGCCGGATTCCGTATAACGGCGCAAAAGACCGCTGCCTCTACGAAGAAAGCATCCCAGTAGCTCCAGATAATTTCATCGAGTACTGGAAGCGCGCTTCAGGAGGTCGACTCAATAACGGCGAAGCTGGTGTCGACGGCCTCTATAGCGTCTACCGCGACGAAAACGGAAAAGTTGGCCAATTCATTTTGGTTCGCTCAAGCTCGGATCGCTGGACGTTGGTTCACGAGTTGATGCACGCAAACTTCCACTCCTCTCGCATGGCGCTCGGTCAACCGGAAGATTACGACAGCCAGATGAAGCAAAGCTCAAGCATGCTTCAAATCTACCTTCGCGATTACAAATCGAACCCGACTGAATCGAACCTGAATCAAGTTGCGGATTCATACAAAACTTTAGCCGAAAATCTTCGCGGCACTCTCATCAACTACGCGCTTGAAGAAGTGGCTGACGAGTCCGTGTTGATCGAAGAATACGCGGCTGGCCGTCTGAAGTACGTGCCGTCTTACTCCGCCGTCAATGCAGCTTGGTACATCAAATGCTCACGTGAGAAGTCGCTTGCGCGATTGAATCAGGTCGCGACGTTGATTCGCACGGATGTTCTCCAACCTTCAATTGAGAACGGTTGGTCATCGCCACGGGCGACAGCGCAAACAGCACTTGATCAGATCGCTGCGCTGGATCAGCGCGCAGAACAACTCGCGGAGCGCGCTCGCGTTGTCAGCGGTGCTTCGCCCGAAGAACTCCGCTGTAACCCGCTGAACAAGGTCATTCAAGCGCGCCTCGCGAAAGAAAATCCGCACTTGGTTTACATGCTCGATGGCAACTCAAGCATTCGCACGTTTGATGCTGCCATTCGCGATCTCCGTTACACGCGCCAACAACTCGCCCAGTAGTTCGCGTGATAATTCTCACGCGCGTTTTATTGCGCAGACCAATGCGCAGCTGAGAAGTCCATTGGTTATAGCTGATGAGACTCTCGCCGTAGCCGTTAAAGTACTGAACATAGAGGTAGGGAAGAAAGTCCGTTCGATCGAATCGAACGGCTAGCTCCATCTGTTGATAGCCGCGATCGAAGCGGCCACCCCATGTGCCTCCAGGTCGGACCTCGAAATTGAGTTCGATCGTGGGCACGACTATCTCCTGTATGGTGAATCGGAACGTGAGCGCGTAGATGCCGAGGTAATCTCGGTAATCGCGGTTGTATTCATCGAGCGCCCAAAACGCAGAGAGCTTTGCACCCGGTTCGAACAAAAAAGCACCGCTCTGAAACTTTTTTGAGTACCCGAGATTCGAGGTGTTGACCGAGCGACTCTCGGGCCCCGCCTTGCCGTTTGAAGCGTGCTCGAACACACCGAGATCGACCGTGTGCCCATCTCCAAACTGGAAGCGATAGAAAAGCTCCGGGTTAAAGTTCACGTCATCAAACGGCGTCGATTCAACGCCGAAATCCCAGAGCATGAGCTGGGTGTAACCCACATAGAGTTGAACACCGGCAAAGATCTGTTCTTTTGCGCTGAGCTGAAGTTTGCCGCTCGGATGTCCGTACAGAAAATAGATGGGCCGATGAGCTGAGAGCCGAATCGCATTCGGGTCTGCCGCTTGCGTGACCGTTTGCGACCTCGCTACGGAGGGCAGAAGAGCTAAAAAGAAAATTAGGAGCTTAAGTTTCACCCTTCAAACTCTGCGTGCGGCAAAGTTCGGCTGTCAATCGCGCGAATGTGAAACCTTGCCCACGCGCCGTGCGTA
>CAJYOV010000565.1 GCA_913776405.1 Pseudobdellovibrionaceae bacterium | reverse complement strand
AAAAAAGCGGGTCACAAAATCGAGAACGCAGCTGACGAAGTGAAAGACAAAGCAGACGGTCAGTAAGAGCCTCTTGCACTCAAATGCACGGCGCCGCCTGAACTTTGGCGCGCCGTGCGCAACACTTGTGCGTCATAGACGCGTGTAATTGACGACCGAGGCTGTCATAAGCCAAATTGCCAAATCGATGAGCAAAGTTCGTATCTTCATGTCGTCATCTCTGAATCCTTGGTTCAACATCGCAACCGAAGAGTGGATCTTCCGCGAGATGGACCCAACCGTTCAGACTCTCTATCTCTGGCAAAACGACAACACGGTTGTGATTGGCCGAAATCAAAACCCGTGGACCGAGTGTAACCTCCCAAAAATGGAAGAAGACGGCGTCATGCTCGCTCGTCGTATGAGCGGGGGCGGCGCGGTTTTTCACGACCTAGGAAATACGTGTTTCACGTTTCTCTCGCCGCGCGAGGGTTACAACCGCGCGACGAATTCCAAAATCATTTTAAAAGCTCTTGAGTCACGTTTCGGCATCAAGGGCGAAGCCTCGGGCCGGAACGATCTAATCGTTCGCGACGACCAGGGCGAGAAAAAGTTTTCGGGTAGCGCGTTTCGCGAAACTCGAGATCGTGCGTTTCACCACGGGACTGTTTTAATGTCGGTGGATTTATCGCGCCTAGCGAACTACCTTACGCCACATCCGAAAAAGATGCTTTCAAAAGGCCGCACGTCAGTTCGCGCGCGGGTCATGAATTTGAATGAGATCGCTCCCGAGATCCGCCATGAAACTTTGTGTCCCGCTATCATCCAGACTTTTTGTGAGCACTACGGCGTGAGCCCAAAATCGGTGGAGATCGAATATCTGACACCCGAAAATCTCGCGCATCTGCCGGGGCTTCAGCAACGCTTTGAAGAACTAAAGTCTTGGGACTGGCGCTTTGGTCATTCGCCAAACTTTCAGACGCAGCTGACAGAGTATTTGTCTTGGGGCTTTGTCGACGTGTTTCTCGACTCCGAACACGGAAAGATTTCGCGGGTTGAGGTCTTCTCAGATTCTCTTTTCCCTCAATTGATTGAGTCACTGCAGGCGAGTCTCGAAGGGCAGCCTTACTCGAAGCATGGGATCGAAGCCGCGGCCGCTCGCGCGAAAGAATCGACGCCGGACTACGAGCACGAAATCAACGAATTCGAAGCGTGGATGAAAGCTCAGGTCGAGATCTGATCGTGGAGATCGCGATTTTGCGGTCTCAATTTTCGGTAGGCCCAATCCAAGACCGTTTGGACTCTCGGTACCAGAAGCCGCGAGGCTTGATCGTAAGTCAGCCATCGAAACTCATCGTGCTCCTTGCGGCCCGAAACCGGGTTCGCAAGGATAATGACATCCTCGCTCTCAACTTCTGCTAAATAGTAGCGAGCCACTTTTCCATATGAGTAGCGCTCGGTTTCGATGTAGTCGTCGCCCCAACGAAAATTGGCTCTTCGAAGGCCCGTCTCTTCGGTAAGCTCTCGCTGAGCGGCCAAGAGAGACGTTTCACCAGGCTCAACGATACCTTTTGGAAAATCCCAATAACGATAGGCGCGCATAAGTAGGAACAGGTTCTGATCTTTCAGAACCGGAATGATTCCCGCAGAGAGTGCGGGGGCTCGAATGGAAGACGTTCGAGAGTGACCCATAGCTCATTGACGAGCTTAATCCAGAACTCGCGGGTTCCGACACAAAACCTTAGAAAAATTCGGATTCTAACCGAAGTTGCACAAATGAGTTTAGAAACGGAGAAAACGTGACCCGTCGATGTTGCGGATCGCCGTTTCGAAATCGCCAGCGCGCTTCAGAATCTGATGCATGATTCGAATCATATCCGGCTGGATCGGGTTCTCAGGATTGTCGTAAATTGCCACGCCTAAGAGCGCATCCGGGCGTGCCGACTTCGAAGACTCGAGCCTCGTTTTGATCGCGCGAAAATTCGGATGAGCGCCTAAGCCTGAAGCGCGAGCTTGCGAGATATAGGTCACGGGTTGTGACGAGTAGTAGGTCATCGCGTCTTCTTTTGCGATCGTTTGAAAGCCTTCTTTGGTGAACAGGGCGGAGTCATCTTTACCAATCACGTCGACCGGCGTTAGACCCAACATGCGCCCACCGGTTTCGTTGATGTAAAGATATCGCCCATCGCGGTTCTTTACATAACACGCAAACGCAGAGTGGAAGAGAATGTTGGTTAGATCTTCAGCAAGCACCATAACTCTCACAAACTTTATATGTTTATGAACTCGCTGTAAATGTCGAAGGTGCTGGGTAACGAAGACATTATCTTTGGAAAGTGGGCAGCTTTAAGGCGTGCCCGCCATTTTCGACGGATCTGGGCTGAATGTGTAAAGAGCCGAGCTCACGTTTTCCGCGGCTTAAACGGATCTACCTGATTTGATCTTCAGGATATAAGAGCGAATCGAAGGCGCAAGGGTCTCTGGAGCTTCCAAGAAACGAACGCCCGCGTGCCGAGCCGGAGAGGGCCCCATCGTGACTGAGTCCATCAGATACGCAATTTCCCCTCGTATCTCGATCGAGGAATGTCCCGGAATGAAAAAGCGAAGATCGATGATTTCGCCTATTTTATAGTCATGGCTCACGAGCATCAAAAGCCCGCCTTCGCTGATTTCAACGACCGTCTCGAAGGCGAGGCCCTCATCTCGAATGCAAGCAATAGGGGCTTGAATCTCGCACCGCTCATAGCGGCGAAGAGACGATTGCGAGGCTGCCTTCGTTGAAGCGCCAAATGCGTTTTGAGAAGCGTTCTGAGCGTCTTGTTTCATCAAAACCTCCAATCTGAATCGAAAGGGGTATCGGTAGTTCCACCGCCAACATTCAGTCGCGAATATGTCGAATTTTGAGAACGCCTCGAAATGAGCGAGACCGACGTTCGGCGCTCGTGGTAAATCCCTTTTCGACTGTTTGTTCGTCTTGGCAAATTCCGCCTAGGCACAAGCCCGCGAGGCAGCGAGGTTCATCGAGTGGCGTCTGAAAATCCGGTTCGTTTAGTTCATCCACAAAAAGAAGCTGGTAAAAAAATCGTGATCGTCATTGGTGGCGGTTTCGCCGGCCTAAATGCAGCTAAAGAGCTGGCGGACAACCCAGACGTTTTCGTGATCCTGATGGACCAACGAAATCACCATCTCTTTCAGCCGCTTCTCTATCAAGTTGCGACCGCAGGCTTGAACCCGAGCGACATCGCGGTACCAATTCGAGCGCAGTTTTCAGATTCATCGAACATCGAAGTTCATTGGGGCCGCGTTGACGAGATCAACTTGCGCGAAAAGTTCATCGCGTCCGAAGGGATCGAACTCGAGTTCGATTACCTGGTTGTTGCGTGCGGCGCACAGCACAGCTACTTCGCTCATCCCGAGTGGGAGAAGTTCGCGCCCGGCTTGAAAACTCTCGAGCAAGCAACTGAAATTCGACGCCGCATTCTCTCGGCCTTCGAGACAGCCGAAAACGAACTCGATCTCGAGAAGCAAAGAGCGCTCTTGAATTTCGTCATCGTAGGCGGCGGCCCCACAGGCGTTGAGCTCGCGGGCGCGATCGCGGACATCAGTCGTACCGTTTTGGTCGATGACTTCCGTCGTATCGACCCAGAGACGGCAAACATCATTCTGGTTGAAGCCGGCCCAAGGCTGCTCGCGGCCTTCGATCCGGATCTCTCGGATCGTACGCTTGAAGACTTGAAAGAGCTTGGCGTTCAAGTTCGACTCAACGGACGCGTCGACAAAATCGATGAGACGGGCGTGCAAATTGGGTCAGACTTTATACCTTCGAATTGTGTGTTCTGGGCTGCGGGTGTTCAAGCAGCGAAGATCAAATTCGATCCACCGGTTGAAACTGATCGCGCGGGTCGGGTGAAAGTGGCAGCTGATCTTTCATTGCCAGGTCACGCGAACGTTTTCGTTATCGGTGATATGGCAGCGGTTGAGATGGGCGCTGGCCAATACGTTCCGGGTCTTGCACCAGCCGCTATGCAAGAAGGCAAACACGCAGCGCGCACGATCCTGGCGACAATCGCTCAAAAAGCGCGAAAGCCTTTCGTCTATAACGACAAGGGGCAGATGGCGACGATCGGCAAACACCGCGCTGTTCTGCAGTCAGGGTCTCTAAAAATGAGCGGCTATCTTGCATGGCAGGCGTGGCTCTTCGTTCATATCTTCTACCTCATCGGCTTCAAAAACCGCGTGTCGGTCATGAGCCAATGGGTTTGGAACTATGTCTTCTCC
>CAJYOV010000564.1 GCA_913776405.1 Pseudobdellovibrionaceae bacterium | reverse complement strand
TCGATCATATCAATCATTTATTTCTGTGATTGATAAAATTCTCTCGCGCAGAGAAAGCAACATACATCATCGTCAAGCGACGATTTTCAGTACCAACTATGACTTGTTCGTAGAGAAAGCGCACGAGGCACACCCGCAAATAATCTTAAACGACGGCTTCGTGCGTACGCCAGTTCTGGGTTGCAATTACGTTTTTTCGCCGAAAGCTTTTTTCAACTCGGTATTCAATTCGGGTTACCTCTACGGTTACCGGGTAGAGGTGCCATCAATAAACTTAATCAAGTTACACGGCTCGCTGTCCTGGAATGAAAGCCAGAGAGAGATCAATTGTCATATCAGGTCTTTCAATGCGCCGGTTCGTCTAACCAATGTGACGGAGTACCTGAGGACCTTCAGTGTTGTTCTCCCAAAACTTGATAAGTTCAGAGAGTTAACGATGACCCGGGTTTACTACGATCTTTTAAGAACGTTTGCTAACGAGCTCGATAAAGAAAATACTCTGTTGATCGTTTTTGGTTTCTCATTCAATGACGAACACATTTTAGAGATCACCACTCGCGCTTTGAAGAACCCTACTCTTAGACTTATTGTTTGCGCTTTCAACTCGACTGCAGCGACAGACTACCAGAGGAAATTTCGAAATCATCCAAATGTAACTATACTTGGTCCACACGGCGAAGAAGTTAACAGCTTCGACCGGATCATTTCGGTTCTTGAAGACGTCATCGAGCCGCAAAGTAGGTCGAATGCCTCATGATCGTTTGACGAAAAGCTCTGTTCTGAGGGTTGGCACAGTCTGCGAAGTTCAGGGTCGAAGAGTGGTCATAAAGGTCGACAGAAACAAGAACTCCTCGAATCTTTTTTTCAAGGGTGAGATTCTTCGAAACATATCTGTGGATAGTTACATCGAGATCAGAAAAGGCTTCCTAAGTATCATCGGTAAAGTCGAAGGCGAGAAAATAGTCGAAAACCTTGATGGCGTTGGTGGGGATCTCGCTCAAAGAACCGATCGAAATATCAGGCTGCTGACAGTTTCGCTTAGTGGCTATCTTGAAGATTCGAAGAAATTCATTAGCGGCACACGAGAACTGCCTTTGATCGGCAACGAAGCATATATCGTAGACCGCGAAAAAATGCATTTGATTCACAACTTAAAAGGTGATTCTGATCTCACGATTTCGGTAGCTGTCGCGGAGCACGAAGACTTCCCTCTAGAAATCCCGATCGACGGAGTTTTTAACAGTCACATAGCTATCTTTGGCAATACCGGTAGCGGAAAATCTAATACGCTTGCTTTGCTTTATCAGGAATTCGTGAGGATTCTCCGAGAGCGGAATCAGCGCGCTTTTTTTGAAAAGACGAAGATTGTGTTGTTCGACTTTAATGGAGAGTTCGGTCGAGATGGATGTATAAGTGAAGAAAAGCAAGTCTTCGAACTTTCTACGCGCACTGATAATGGTGACCGAATTCCAATCAGCCCTGATAAGTTATTGGACCTTGAGATCCTATCAATACTTGCCGATGCAACAGAAAAAACCCAAAAGCCATTTCTGAAGCGAGCTCTGAACTTGCTGAATAACATCCGGCGAGCTGAAGATGCGAATATCTACTTCAGAAAAATTCTCACGAGCAACTTAGAACAAATTCTCCAGATGGCGGATAAGGTTCGGGTTTTCCAATGCCTTGACTATTTTCGTCAGATAGTTCCGGTCCTAACGTTGGATGGCGTCGAGCGCGACCTCGAGTACGATCTAGAGTGGCACAATACTTCCTGTGGCTTCAGAATCAGAGGGGAGAGCGACGGATTCCTCGCCCAAAAAACTCAGCGCATTCCGCAGACAGCGATATACAAACATGCTCAAAATAGCGCGATTAACCTGAATGATCTTCTGGAGGCGCTTGTGACTTGTATGTATCTACAGCTCATAGGCGACCTTATAAAAAATCGCGCTCAGAATGAACATGTCGCACCAGTTATAAATAAGTTCGTGTCGAAGTCTCTGGAGATACGCCGAATATTTGATACGTCAAACGACCTAACTTTCTGGCAGCGCAATATTAACATCATCGATATGCACTCGATAAACATGGACATGAAAAAGACAATCCCGCTGCTAATCGCTAAGATGGTATACGACGATCATAAGGCCTCGGGTATTGGATCGCTGTCGATCATTGTGGATGAAGCGCATAATATTTTATCTCGAGATTCGGCGCGCGAGAGTGAAAGCTGGCGAGATTATCGACTAGAGGTATTCGAGGAAATAATTAAGGAAGGTCGCAAATTTGGAGCGTTTCTGACGATCTCGAGTCAGAGGCCGAATGATATCTCTCAAACGATCATCTCTCAGGCTCACAACTACTTTATACATAGGCTTATCAATTCGAGAGATTTAGAGACAATCTCTACTGCTGTTTCGTATATCGATGCGATCGCGGAAGAATCTATACCGACAATGCCTACGGGAACCTGCATATTCAGCGGAGTGGCTAGCCCGTTACCGCTAAAAATTCGAATGATGCCTCTAGAGATCAATAAACAGCCTAGAAGTGCTACTCTCGCGTTCAGCGAGATCGTATCTGACGAGGGAGACTTGTACTCCTAAATACGCTCTATCAGTCCGACGCATCGAGCTTGCTAGACAAATCGCTTCAATACGCTTGGGATGTCCTAAGTAAATTGTCATGTTTGGCAAACGCACAATCAAGGTTTGCTTCTCGTAGAATCCTCATTTCTAAAATATGTTAAGCGCCTTTAGCGCACCAAGCTCGGCGAGTTCTCATAATACGTCGGATATCCAGAACCACCCGCAACGCCCATGTAGATCTCGTTGCCGTCGACGTCCAATATCTGGCGAGTGAGCTTGCCGATCTCTTCGGTGTATGCGTCGCCGCTTGAAAAGTTATAGACAGGACAAGACGAGTATCCAGAGATATCGCGTTCGACATTAACTTGCCATCCGAGGCCGCACTCGCCGTCGGCGTTGTAGTCATTTGCCATGCCTGTTGTGAGCGGAGTGATTGTAACGTTACGAACGACGAAGTCGATTTGGTTGCCGTAGCCGCCGGGGCCTACGCCGCCGACTCGTAGGGTGTAGGTCGTGCGCGTTTGGGTTTCTGGGTAAACGCAATAGTCGTCGCTGTAGTAATTTGCGTATTCGATGTAGTCGCTGCCGCTGAATACGCTGTCGTATTTTGCGGAGCCGATGAGCGAGCTGCCGTTCACGAGTTCGCAGCCGTTTCGTGAGTGCCATGTGCCTTGAGCGGCTTGAAGAATCTGAGGGAGATCGAGGTCGACGTTGCCGCGGCCGTCACCGCCGCAAGCTGTAAGAGCGAGCGAGAAGAGTCCAAGTGAGAGTGACATGATGAGTTTCTGTGCTAACTGCATTTTGAGCCCTCGTTTGCTGATGGTATCAGCTCGAGAACGCTCGACAAAATGAACGCACTAAATCTTGGCGCGTTTTCCACCATCTAAAATTGGTTCGATTTTGGTGTCTCATTCGGAGACGTGAGAGTTTTTTCGAGTCACTTCACGCGCATGAAACGCCCGCGCCCAGCACTTCGCCCTCACGCGCGCACCCGAACCAACTCGGCACGTGCCGAGCTTCGCACATAAAAAAAGGCAGACCCGAGGGCCTGCCTTCCGAAACAAAGCATGGCAGCGGCTAGCGAGCCGCCGCCGAGAAAATCAAACGTCGTAGTACAACGCGAACTCGTACGGAGTTGGGCGTTGCTGGGCGGGGATGATTTCTTTGTTGATCTTGTACTCGATCCAGTTTTCCAGGAAGTCTTCGGAGAAGACGTCGCCTTTGCGCAAGAATGCTGAGCCTTCGCGGAGGTTGGCGACGGCTTCGTTCAGGGTGCCTGGGGCTGCTGGGACTTTTGCGAGTTCTTGCGGGGCGAGGCCGTAGATGTCTTTGTCCATTGGGTCGCCCGGGTTGAGTTTTGATTGAACGCCGTCGAGGCCGGCCATCAAGATGGCTGACAGTGCGAGGTAGACGTTTGCAGACGGATCTGGCGTACGGAACTCGAGGCGTTTCGCTTTTGGTGACGAGCCTGTGTTCGGGATACGGATCGCAGCTGAACGGTTACGGTACGAGTAAGCGAGACGGTTCGGAGCTTCGAAGCCCGGAACGAGACGCTTGTACGAGTTGATCGTTGGGTTTGTGATCGCGCACATCGCAGGTGCGTGCTTCAAGATGCCGCCGATGTAGTTCAACGCCATGTCTGAGAGGCCAGCGTACTTCGAGCCTGCGAAAAGGGGTTGGCCACCTTTCCACAACGAGGTGTGAACGTGCATGCCCGAGCCGTTGTCGCCGAAGATGGGTTTCGGCATGAATGTCGCTGTTTTGCCGTGGCGGCGAGCGACGTTTTTCACGACATATTTGAACCACATTGTTTTGTCGGCGATCTCAACGAGCGAATCGAACTTGTAGTTGATCTCGGCTTGGCCGGCTGATGCGACTTCGTGGTGTTGGCGTTCGACAACGATGCCGAGCTTCTCGAGTTCCAAACAGATTTCGGTGCGGAGATCGTGCATCGTGTCTGTCGGGAGTGCAGGGAAGTAACCCTCTTTTGGACGAGCTTTGTAACCGAGGTTGCGGCCTTCGTCGCGACCTGTGTTCCAGTGAGCTTCGTCGGAATCGATTTGGTAGAAGCCGCCGTTTTGTTGTTGGTCGTAACGAATGTCGTCGAAGATGAAGAACTCAGCTTCTGGGCCGAAGTAAGCTGTGTCGGCAAGGCCTGTCGACTTCAAGTAAGCTGCGGCTTTCTTCGCGATTTGACGTGGGTCACGGTCGTACGGCTCGCCCGTTTCTGGAACGAAGATGTCGCAGATGAATGAAAGAGTTGGAACTTCGTAGAACGGGTCCATGAGGGCTGTTGAAGCGTCAGGCTTCAAGTTCATGTCGGATTCGTGGATGTCTTTCCAGCCGCGGATGGAAGAGCCGTCGAACATCTGACCGACTTCGAAGGTCTCTTCTGAGAGTTGGTGCATCGGGATTGAGAAGTGTTGCCAAGTTCCGAGCATGTCGCAGAACTTGAGATCTACGAATTTTGCGCCGTGCTTTTTACCGTATTCGATCGCTTCTGCGGGGCCCATCTTCTTCTCTGCCATGTTCCAATGTCTCCTTTTAGGAACGTTTGATAGCTACAAAGCTTCGTCGTTTTCTTCGCCGGTGCGGATACGCACAACGCGCTCGATATCGGTGACAAAGATTTTGCCGTCGCCGATTTTGCCGGTTTTCGCTGCGCGCACGATGGCGTCGACGGCTTGGTCGACTAGGACGTCTTGCACAACGATTTCGAGTTTTGTTTTCGGAAGAAAGTCGACGACGTACTCGGCGCCTTTGTAGATTTCTGTTCTACCTTTTTGGCGCCCGAAGCCGCGAATTTCAGTGACAGACACACCTTCAACCCCGATTTCAGAGAGGGCTTCAACGACGTCGTCGAGCTTGAAAGGTTTGATGATCGCTTCGATCTTTTTCACTGATGGGGTAGACGATAGTCAGCGATCTGTTAGGGTGTCAAAACTTCTTCGAGCGAGCCGTAACTCTAATGAACGAATTCGAACCGAAAAAACATTCTGACCCGTTGGTGCGCGTTGTCTTGGTCGAACCGCTCATTCCTGAAAATACGGGGAATGTCTCGCGAACCTGCGTAGGGACTGAATCGGAACTCCATTTGGTCGAACCGATGGCATTTGAAATCACTGAATCGCGGGTGAAACGAGCCGGCCTCGATTATTGGGCCCATCTTCACTGGCAAAAGCACGCAAGCTTTAAGGAGTGGAAGCAGGCGGCTGAGCAGACAGGCGGTAAGATCTATTTCGTCGAAACGACGGGTACTAAGTCGCTCTACGATGTCGAATTCAAACGAGGCGACTGGATCGCCTTCGGCAAAGAAACTTCGGGGCTCACCGAAGCGCAGATGACTGGGGATGACGCGCCTCGAAATTCCGAAACGGTTTTCATCCCGATGCCTGGGCAAGTTCGTAGTTTTAATCTCTCAAACGCTGTCGCGATCGTCGTTTTCGAGGCTCTTCGGCAGATCACGAGGGGCGAAAGGTCCTAACGCGCCTCGAAATGGCTGCGCGAATCTCAAGAGTCGTTGAGCTTCGTGCGAATTCCAGACCTCGAGCGGCGAAGGCCGAAACACTTGTTTCCTCTAGGGAAACCCTCCGCTATCATCTTGGGATGCTTAATAAAGTCCTCGGTACAATTTTCGGAACGGCCCACGAGCGCGAAATGAAGCGCTTGCAACCAATCGTGAACCAGATCAATGCGCTTGAGCCAAAGATGAAGGCTCTGAGCGACGCACAACTTCAGGCAAAAACGCCAGAGTTCAAAGAGCGCCTCGCGAAAGGTGAAACGCTTGATCAGATTTTGCCTGAAGCGTTCGCGGTTTGTCGTGAAGCTTCGTCTCGCGTGCTCGGCATGCGCCACTATGACGTTCAGCTGATCGGCGGTATGGTTCTTCACTCAGGCCGTGTTGCCGAGATGAGAACCGGTGAAGGTAAAACACTTGTCGCGACTTTGCCTGTTTACTTAAACGCACTCACGGGTCTCGGTGTCCATGTTGTCACGGTCAACGATTACCTCGTTAAACGTGATGCCGAGTGGATGGGTCGCCTTTACGGTTGGCTCGGCCTCACGACAGATGTCGTTGTGCCGAATCAGTCGGATGCCGAGAAAAAAGCCGCGTACCGCGCAGACATCACGTACTGCACGAACAACGAACTTGGTTTCGATTACTTGCGCGACAACATGAAGTTCGAGCTTGAAGACTACGCTCAACGCGAACTGAACTTCGCAATCGTCGATGAATGTGACTCGATCCTCATCGATGAAGCGCGTACGCCACTCATCATCTCGGGCCCTTCAGAAGGTTCGACTGATAAGTACTACACAGTGAACGCGATCATCCCGCATTTGAAAAAAGATCTTCACTTCACGATGGAAGAGAAATCGAAATCGGTTTCTCTGACAGAAGAAGGGAACGCAAAAGCAGAAGAGCTTTTGGGCGTAGGCAACCTCTACGACCCTGCGAACATCGAACTCATGCACCACATTTATAACGGCTTAAAGGCGCATAACCTCTACAAGCGCGACGTCGATTACATGGTGAAAGACGATGAGATCGTGATCGTCGATGAATTTACGGGTCGTCTCATGGACGGTCGTCGTTGGTCTGACGGTCTTCACCAAGCGGTTGAAGCGAAAGAAAACGTTCGCATCAAATCTGAAAACCAAACGCTTGCGACCATCACGTTCCAGAACTACTTCCGTATGTACAAGAAGCTTGCAGGTATGACAGGTACGGCTGACACAGAAGCCGTCGAACTTCATAAGATCTACAAGCTCGACGTCACGGTTATTCCAACCAACAAGCCGATTCAGCGCCGCGATCTTCAAGACGTCGTTTACAAAACGCACGACGCGAAGTTCACAGCGATTTGTAACGACATCATCGAGCGCCAGAAAAAAGGTCAGCCGGTTCTAGTCGGTACGGTTTCGATCGAGCGCTCTGAGGCGATCTCGAAGTACCTTCAGAAGTTCAAGATTCCACATAAGGTCTTGAACGCGAAACACCACGAGATGGAAGCCGACATTGTTGCACAAGCGGGCCGCAAAGGTGCCGTGACAATCGCAACGAACATGGCGGGTCGTGGTACCGATATCGTTCTTGGCGGTAACGCTGAAGCGATGGCGAAGCAGCAGTTTGAAGAAGGCACGCCGGAATACGAAAACGCCGTGAAGGAATTTAAGCGTCAAACGGAAGCCGAAAAAGAAGAAGTGAAGAAAGCTGGCGGTCTTTACATCATCGGTACTGAGCGCCACGAATCGCGTCGTATCGATAACCAGCTTCGTGGTCGTTCGGGTCGTCAAGGTGACCCAGGCGAATCGATGTTCTATCTCTCACTCGATGACGATCTCATGCGCAAGTTCAACGGCGAACGCATTCAGAAGATCATGACTCAGTTGAACGTTCCAGATGATGAGCCGATCACAGCGGGCATGGTCACGCGTTCGATCGAAGGCGCGCAACGCCGAGTTGAAGGTCACAACTTCGATATCCGTAAACACTTGCTTGAGTACGACGACGTCATGAACAAACAGCGTCAGGTCATCTATGGCCTTCGCCGTGAAGTTCTTAACGGCACAGGCGTCGATGACATCATTCGCGATATGCTGGGCGAAGTGACGTCACGTCTTCTCGACATGCACGCAGATGAAAAATCGCGTAGTGACTGGAATCTCGAAGCACTCGCGATTGGGCTTAAACAGCAGTTCAATGCGGACCTCGATTGGGAAAATCTCGAAAAAGGCATTTCAAGCAACGAACTCGCTGAGCGCGTGAAGACAGCCGTCATGAAAGTCTTCAACGAACAGAAAGAGCACTTGGGCCAATTCTTGCCTCAAGTTCAGAAGATGCTCCTTCTTCAAGCGATCGACCAACGTTGGAAAGAACATCTTCAGCGCGTCGATCAACTCCGCGACTGGATCAACTTGCGTGCTTACGCGCAAAAAGACCCGCTCGTTGAGTACAAAAAAGAAGCATTCTCAATGTTCGAAGAGATGACGTTCCTCGTGAAAGCGGAAACTCTCGAGAAGCTCTTCAAGATCCAACTCGTCACAAACCAACCACCAGAAGGTGGCGGTGAGGCGGGCGATTACGAAGGTGGCGACTACGAGACGGAAGAAGACTCGCGCGAAGAAGCTTTGGCTGAAGCAGAAGAACAACTCGAAGCTCTGAAGCCAAAGCGTCAGCGCATGGTCTTCTCAGGGCCAGATCCAGACTCGATGCCGCCGGGCTCGCGTTCGGACCGTCGCTCGGCTGGTAAAGTAAAACCGAAAAAACGTTTCTAACCTGGAGATCTGCGCCTTGGCTGTTTGCCCCAAATGCCAAACAGAATTAGACGCTGAATTCGGGATGACCCAATGCCCCTCTTGCGGGGCATTTTCATTTGTGGGCGATGATGGCGTCGCTCGTGCCCCCGAAGACGAAGCGCCACCGATTGAATCGGTCGCAAAGCCTGCGCCTGCCGATAATGCGGTGAACGCGGATCTCGGCTTCGCACCTTTTGACGCAAATTCGGATTTTGGTTCAGGCGGCCCAGCGGGCTTTGAGCCTGTCCCATTCGAGACACCTGAAGTCTCGGTCGAACCACCCGCAGCTTTCGACCCCGCGCCGGAAAACGTGATTGATGTCGCAGGCGAAGGTGAGCCTCAAGCGGTTGGTGATATGGCCGGTGGTTTCGGCTTCGAGGCGCCGTCCGCTTTTGATATGCCTTCTGGTTTCGATGCGTCGTCGCCAGAATCTCCGATGGAATCTTTAGGAATGGCGTCGTTCCAAACGCCCGAACCATCTGAGCCCGAGCGGCCTGCTATGGCCTTTGGTCCAGCTTCAGATCCGCTCAACTTAAACGAATTCGCGAACTCGGAAGTCTCATCTGGCCGGAATGGGCCCCTGTTGTTTCGTCTGTTCTTAACAGGCATCGACACTAAAGAAATACGCGAAAGCATACGAGAAGTTCTTAACGACGACCGATTACGTCTCGAGGCCTCGACCATTCTGAGTCAGGTTTCAAAGGGCAACTTGGTCATCGACGGATTGTCGCCGGTGAAAGCTTCGATTCTGGTAAACAGAATCAAGCGCCTGCCGATCACGATCCGCTGGGAGCAGTATGCGATCACGGAAGCAAATCCTTAAGCAGTTGCGTGCGGGCTTGACGCCTGCGCGAGTTGCTTTTGCGCGTTCTGTTCTGGTCGTATTGGTAGCGCTTCTTCCGCAAAGCTTTGCGCATGCGGGCCCGTGGCCTGAGCACTTGGCGAAAATTTCAAAACTCAAATCTGAAGTCGACGCACTCGAAGGCGAGATCAAACACATGATTCACGAAAAGCGTGAGATGCATGTGGACTCTGAAGTGCGCGCGCTCACTGAAGAGATCGCGACGAAATACAAATCGCTCAAAGAAGCTTCAGACAAACTTGAAGAAGAGACGACGCACATCCGGTTCAAGCACCCGGAGCAGGCCGATCAACTCGATCGCAAGTACACACGTCATCACTTAAAATCGATCGACGATCTCGAAAGCGAAGTCGGTATCGACGGACGACTCGATCGCATCAAGCGCCGAGTTGAAGCGACGTTCCCAACGCCTGAACAAAAACGCGCGCTCACAGAAGCGCCGAAGATTAACCCGTTCTTCGTGCGGAAACCCGCAAGCCTCGAAGACGGCGACGACGACACTCCAGACAAAATCGTTTTAAAGAAATAAGAAATTGAGATCGAGTGGGCGTTTAGTCAACCGACTGATAGGTCGGCGCAAGCTTTGCGCGTTCGGCGTTTTCATCTTGGATGCCGTAGGTGGACTCATTGAACTGGCGATCGAAGCGATCAAGGGCAGGTGCGCCTTGCCCAGCTTTGCCAGCGAACTGCGAATGGTAGACACCGTGGTGGGCTTCCCACGCTTTTCGTTCGGCCGCGAGTTTTTGTTCTTCGGCGGCATTACTCTCTTCGTTCATACGGTCTTGTTCTTCACCGCTTACGGCAGGAACGACTTTCATGCCGACGTAGACAGCTTTTCCGTTCTCAAAGTGAACTTCGCGAGTTTGTGAGCCTTCAGGTGTGCCTTTGAATTCGTAGATCCAACGATCTTTGCCCTTCCATCTGCGAGACGTGTAGGGGCCGCCCGTGGCTGAAAGAACTTGGTCTTTCTCCATGCCGACTTTTGCGTTTTCAAATTCTTTGTAGCGGGGTGTCTGGCAACCGCTGAAAGCGGAAGCCACGAGTAAGGCGGCGCAAGAGACGGACCAGAATTTCGAGAGGCCGAATTTCAAGTTCGACAAGCAAGTCGCTCCTTCGAGTGCGGGTCGGATCATCTTATCTTGTTTCGGGTCTTATTTCGAGGCACAGCCGCAGAACGGGCGAAGATGTGGCTCAAATTGAAACACATCTCAATCGATCGACGTCATTCATTAGTTAGCGCTTGGAGCGCGCGAAGACGGAGCTGTCGCAGGTTTCGCGGCACTTGCCGCTGCTTTGCCGTCGCGATCGCGAAGAGCCGCAGCCACTTTGCTCACAGACTGAGAAGGTTGGTAGCAGGCGTCTTTCGAATCGCGAGCAATGTACTCCCCCGATTTTTTTGCGTAGTCAGCGTCGGTGACAGAGTCGTCTGTTAAGCAATCCCGCGCTTCTGGGCAGCGGTTGTTACGAGCAAGCGGTTTACAAACAGCCGACGTTTGAACACCAGGTTTACCAGGTGCTTCGCACTCAATCGAAAGAACGCAGATTTCTTTTGCAGGAACATCGCTGATGACAGCACGGCGTTCTTGAGTGACGACGCAGTTGAAATAACCGCGCTCTTTGTAGTTGCGCTCGCCGAATGACTCTTCTGCTTGGGCAGACGACGCAGCTACTGCCGAAAGCATCGCAACGAAAGCAAAGCCGCCAGCAATCTGAGTCGCCGAACTGAAAGCCGAGAAAAGTTGAGTCATTCGCATTATCAAGCCTCCTACTGATAAGTGTGGCATTTACCACCGCAGATAGTCGACCAGAC